>DVOF01000103.1 GCA_018713805.1 Candidatus Aphodoplasma excrementigallinarum
ATTATAGTATTTTTTTGTTGACTTCCATGCCGATTCGTGATATATTTATAATATCGTAATAAATATATCGGAGGTGCTTTTTAATTTGGAGGAATCAAAACACCGCGCGCCTGCCGCGGCTGCAGCAATCAAAATCGTGGAATCCATAGCGCAGGCCGGAGAGCCGGTGGGTTTGTCCGACATCAGCGGCGATACGGGCATTAATAAAAATATGATTTCACGCATACTTCCCGCCCTGACCGATGCCGGATGGGTGGTTTTTCACCAGGACACGGGGAAGTATTCGTTATCCCTGCAACTATTCCGTTTGGGTAGCACAGCCCTGCAAAAGAAAACCCTGATGCGCTGCGCCACCCCGTACCTGAAACGCCTGAACGACCTGACCGGGGAATGTATTCAGATGGCGGTTTTATATGAGAACCAGGCGGTCTATATTGCGCAGATGGACTCCAAAAAGGTTGCCGGTATCCGCGGGCAAATCGGCGCCAGCTATTCTTTGGACACCACTGCGCCGGGCAAGGTGCTGAAAGCGTTTGTCAGGAAGGATGGGGATAAGGCTATGACTAAAGTCCGTAAAAAGGGCTACGCCATAGATAATGAAGAATATGGGCGGGGCGTTATCTGCATTGCCGCGCCTGTGTACGATTATTCCGGCGAGGCGGTCGCCGCAATCGGGATTGCCTCTTTGACGGTCAATCACAGCCTATGCGAGTTGGTGGATTCGTATGTGGATATCCTGCTTGAGCAGGTGAACGGGCTGTCCCGGGAGTTGGGGTATGGCCGTGAAGATTAAATAGAAAGGGAGGTCCGACCATGAAGACGATCTTGGATTTGAGAAACAGTGTCGGCGCACGGGCGCTAAAACATAATGCCGCCGACCACGACCTGCGTGTCACCTGCCTTACGGAGGTAGGAGAGCAATATCAGCGTGCACCGGCTTTGGAAAAGACAATGGCCTATCTTAAGCTGTATGACGGCAGGTTTGTCCCATATGTATGCGAAGATTTGTACTTTGCGGGGGCTGCGGGGAACTTCCGTTTGCCGGAGGTTGCCGGTTTGACCGATGATATCGGCCACTTTTGCCCCAATTATCAAAAGCTTGTAGAGCTGGGCGTTACAGAGCTGCGCCGGCAGGTCCTCGAAACGCGGCCCACAACGCCGGAGCAGGCCCGGGTAAAGCAGGCGTACCTGGACACCATGGATTTGTTTGTATCGTATATGCAAAAGCATGCGCGGCGTGCAGAAGAGATGGCGGCAGACTGCCGGGGGGAAACGAGGGATAACCTGCTCCGCATGGCGCGCGACATCGACTATATCTGTAAGCGCCGCCCCGCGACCTTTATGCAGGGGCTGCAATTGGTATTCTTTGCCCACGCCTATATTTTTGTAAAGCCGCATACAAATACCATTACCTTTGGCAATCTTGACCGGGTTTTCGAGCCGCTTTACCTGTCTGAGCGCGCCGCCGGGACATTGACGCGTGACAGCGCCCTGGAGCTGATATGCCACTTTTACCTTGCCCTTTCCTTTATGGAGCGGGATACGCAAAATATTGTCCTGGGCGGTTCAGATGAAAATGGCGGCTATTTTGAAAACGATTTAACCATCCTCTTTATGGAGGGGCAGAAAATCTTACATTTTGAGCAGCCGTCCGTCAGCCTGAAAATCCGCAGCGATACCTCTGATGCGGTGTGGGATGCCGCGCTGGATTTGCTCGCAAAGGGAGGCGGTATGCCATCGTTTTTAAACGATTCGTTGATTATCCGCTCCCTTGTGCGCGCGGGCTTTTCCCAAGAAGAGGCCAACACGTTTTGCAATGTTGGCTGCTATGAGGCCACGCCTTACGGCAACACCTTTGGCGGGACGGTCTCCGGGATCATTACGCTGGTCGAAGTGTTTGCAAAATTCTTTGCGCAGGACGCGGCGTACGACACCTTTGACGATTTTTTAAACGCATGGGAGGCCTTTTTGCAGGAGCAGTATCTGACGGTTTATCTCCCGTCTTTTGCGGCGCGCAGGGAAAATATCCGGACGCATTCTGCAAGCACATTCCTGGGGCTCATCCTGGATGGGTGCACGGAGCGTCTAAAGCTGCCGGAGCAGTGCGGCGCGCAGAACAATATCTTTTCGGTCAATCTTGGCGGGATAGGGACGGTGACGGACTCGCTGCTGTGCGTCAAGCATTTTGTGTATGACACGCAAATCTGGACGCTGCCGGAGCTGCGGCGCCAGGTGGCGGAAAATTATCCGGACGGGGAAGCGCTTGCGCTTTTACGATCGTATCCCGTCCGGTTCGGCTCCGGCGATGCGTACAGCAATCAGCTCGCGGCGCGGGAGGCGCAGCTCCTTGCGTCTTTGGTCACAGACCACCCCTTTGATCGCGAAATAAAAATGCTTCCCTCCCTGTTCCATTTTACAGGCGACATATTGGCGGATGAGATACCCGCTACCCCTGACGGCAGGCGGGCCGGGGACCGGTATTCTTACGGCGTTGCGGGGAGCGAGCTTCTGGCGCGGCGGGACACCACGAAGCTCCTGCTGTCCGCAGTAGAGCTGCCGCTGGAGCTGTTCCCCATCGGCGCGCCCATGACGGTCAATCTGGCGGCAGAGTTTTTAAAAACGCAAAAGGGGCGCTCCGGTGTCCGTACTATGGTGGGAACCTTCCTAAAGGAGGGCGGGTTCCATATTCAGATCAATATTGCCGACCCGGAAGTGCTCCGCGATGCGCAAAAACATCCGGAGCAGTACAAGGATTTGCTGATCCGGATCAGCGGGCACACCGAGCCGTTTATCAGGTTAAACGCCGCAATGCAGGAGGCCTTGATTGCCCGCGCCGAAATGGGGTGCTGAGCCGATGCGGCAGCAGGGCAGGATTTTTGAAATTCAGCACCTCGCGCTGTACGACGGCCCCGGCGTACGGACGGTGGTTTACCTGAAGGGCTGTCCGCTTAAATGCGTCTGGTGCCATAATCCAGAGGGGCAGCGTATAGCGCCTGAGCTGCTCTTCCACGCGGAAAAATGTACAGGCTGCGGCCTTTGCGCCGCTGTCTGCCCGGCGGGGGCGCATGCCGTTTCCGGCGGTATCCACCGTCTTGACCACAGCCTCTGTGTGGGCTGCGGCAGGTGCGTGCCGAGCTGTATCCACGCCGCGCTGACCATCGCCGGCGAGACAGTCAGCGTCGAGGCTGCGCTGCGGGAAATTCTGTGCGACCGCGCATTTTTTCGCGGAGAGGGCGGGCTCACCCTATCCGGCGGGGAGCCGCTGATGCAGAGTGATTTTGCCTGCGCGCTCCTCGCGGCGGCAAAGGAGCAGGGAATCCACACCTGTATGGAGACCTGCGGGCATGCGCCGGAGGAAGCGGTGCGGGAAGCAGCGGGTGTGACAGATTTGTTTTTGTATGATATCAAGGAGTTGGACACGCACCGGCACAAGGAGATGACCGGGCTGGGGAACGAGCGGATCCTCTCCAACCTCATGCTGCTGGACAGTATGGGAAAACGGGTGATTTTGCGCTGCCCGGTCATACCGGGGCAAAATATGCGGAAGGAGCATTTTATGGGCGTTGCGGCTTTGGCCCAGCGGCTCCCCTCCGTGGAAGCGATAGAGCTTGAGCCGTATCATCCCCTTGGCCTGTCCAAATATGCAGACCTTGGCCGGACGCCGAAATTCAGCAATACTGAATTCCTCAGTGCCGCGTCTCTTAGCGGCTATGCAGAGGAAATGCGCAAGCTGACAGAAAAGCCCATACGCCTGAGCACGGGCGAGGATATTTGATGCAGATTGCGCATACTTAAAAAGGGAGCGTTCTTGTAAGAACGCTCCCTTTTTAAGTATAACACAGCAAGAGACAGGCTATTTGCTATCCTATTTGTGCCGGCCGGTTACCTTCAGCCGGTTCATCGCGCGGTTGAGTGCAGCCTGCGTGTGATAATATTCGCGGATACTCTGTTTTTGGCGCATGCGTTCTTCCGCCCGGATTTTGGCTTCGTTCGCACGCTTGACGTCTATTTCATCCGGCCGTTCCACCGTGTCGGCAAGCAAAACGACAAAGGTCGGCATGATTTCCACAAAGCCGTCGCTTACAGCAGCATAATGCCAAGTGCCGTCCACCAGGTAGCGCAGCTCGCCCGCCGCCAGGCAGGTCACCATGGATTCATGCCCGGGCAAGATACCACACTCCCCGTCGAGCGCCGGGAACACCAGCATTTCACAGCTCCCGCTGAAAAATTTACGGTCGCTGGCCACAATGTCAAGCTGGAATGTTTTCGCCATTACAAACCACCTCTCTGTTCTTACTGCAACGTCTTTGCCTTTTCCATTACGTCGTCAACCGTTCCCGCCATCATAAACGCCTGTTCCGGCACATTGTCCATATCGCCGCCAATAATAGCCTCAAACCCACGGATCGTTTCCTGGATTGGTACATATTTGCCCTGCATGCCAGTAAAGTTTTCCGCTACATGGAACGGTTGCGACAAAAACTTCTGAATCTTTCTGGCGCGGTAGACAGCAAGCTGGTCGGCCTCGTCCAACTCCTCCATACCGAGGATGCTGATGATGTCCTGCAGTTCCTTATACTTTTGCAGCAGTTCCTGTGTCTTCCTCGCCGTCTGATAGTGGCGCTCCCCCACTGCATCCGGCTCCAGGATGCGGGAGGTGGACTCCAGCGGGTCTACAGCCGGATAGATACCCTGTTCCACGATCTTACGCGACAGTACCGTCGTCGCATCCAGATGGGCAAACGTAACCGCAGGCGCCGGGTCGGTCAGGTCGTCCGCCGGGACGTACACCGCCTGCACTGAGGTGATAGAGCCGCTCTTTGTCGAAGTGATACGCTCCTGCAATTCGCCGACCTCATTTGCCAGCGTAGGCTGATACCCGACGGCGGAGGGCATACGCCCCAGCAATGCCGATACCTCGGAGCCGGCCTGCACATAGCGGAATATATTGTCGATGAACAAAAGCACATCCTGATTTTCCCGGTCGCGGAAATATTCCGCCATCGTCAGCCCGGTCTGCGCAACGCGCATACGCGCTCCCGGCGGTTCGTTCATCTGGCCAAATACCAGCGCCGTCTTTTGCAGTACGCCAGACTCTTTCATCTCTCTCCACAAATCATTTCCTTCACGCGAGCGCTCGCCCACGCCTGTAAAAATGGAATAACCGCCATGTTCGGTTGCGATATTGCGGATCAGCTCCTGGATCAGAACGGTTTTCCCGACGCCTGCGCCGCCAAACAACCCAATCTTTCCGCCTTTAGCATAGGGCGCCAGCAAATCGATAACCTTGATCCCCGTTTCCAGAATTTCCACAACTGGGCTCTGCTCCTCAAAGGAAGGCGGCCGCCTGTGGATTGACCACTGCTCCTCCCCCTTCACCTGCTCGCCGCCGTCGATGGCCTGGCCTAACACATTAAACATGCGCCCCAGGGTCTGGTTCCCGACCGGCACGCTGATTGGCGCACCTGTTGGGCATACCTCCATCCCTTTGCTCAATCCGTCCGAGGAAGCCAGCATAATGCAGCGCACCGTGTTGTTTCCCACATGCTGCGCCACCTCCATCACCAATGTCCGCCCCGCGTTTTCAACCTTCAGGGCGTCTTTAATCATGGGAAGCTCCCCATCCTCAAAAGCCACATCGATGACCGGGCCAATTATCTGTACGATCTTTCCGTTTTTCATACCGTATCACATCCCGCTTATCAGCAGGAACTGCTCCTTTCCCTAAAGATTCAGCGATTCCGCTCCGCTGACGACCTCTGTGATTTCCTGTGTGATGGCAGCCTGGCGGGCGCGGTTGAATTGAAGCGACAAATCTCGTATCATCTCTTTTGCGCTGTCCGTCGCAGACTCCATCGCCATCATCCTGGCATTCTGTTCGCTGGAATACGCCTCTACCAGGATACTGTAAATCAGCCCCTTGAGATAGTTGGGCACCAGATGGTCCATTACGATCTCCGGGGTGGGCATAAATGCAGCGCACTGCCGGTACGTATTTTTTTCCGCAACGTCAAAATTGGTGCGTTCCAGAGGAAGCAGCTTGTAGCAGCGCGGTTCCATCTTCATGGACGTCACCATTTCGGTAAAAATGATATAGACCTCGTCCAACTCCCCATGCAAAAAGAGGTCGATTATCGTCTCCGCGATGTCCCGCGCACGGTAAAGCGTAGGGTCTTGCGCAGTGTAGAGAAACTCTACGTCGATCA
>DVOF01000104.1 GCA_018713805.1 Candidatus Aphodoplasma excrementigallinarum
GCAAAGATTTACAAATTATGCCAGATAGTATCGGTATAATAAAACTAAACAAATAGAAGTATATGCACCGTGTTGCGAAATTAGAACACGAAACAGCAAAAGGGAGAGAATTGGCATGGCACAAACAGAAATCCCGTCGTACAAAAGGATGGATACGGCGGCAGAACCGGCAAAGAAAAAACAAACGTCAACACTGAGGCTGAAGAAACGGGACTACATAGCGGGGGGCTTGTCATTTTTACTGGCGCGGGCGTCCATGTTCGGCTCCATGAGCCCGTTTGCGACGGCGTTTTTCGCGTCGTCGTTTACAAAAGGGCGGATGCCGCTGACGATGTTGTGTACGCTGGTCGGCTGCCTCAGCGTGGGAATGGGGACAACGGCGTTTAAATACCTGATCGCCATGGGGATTTTTGCCGCCTATAAGCTCCTGTTTGACAAAAGGGGGCAGAACGCGGCGCTGGTGAATGCCGCCGCGGCAAGCATGGGGCTGTTCATCGGCGGTATGGTGATGATGCTGTTCGATATGGTGCTGATTTATAACGTGTTATTGCTGTGCCTCGAGTGTCTGCTATGCGGCTTTCTCACGATTGTATTCCGGGAAACGAACAGCCTGATTGAAAAACAGGAAAGCGTCAAGGGCAAGGTCACAAACGAGCAGCTTCTGAGCCTGTTGATTGTTTTTGGGCTTGCCATAGCGGGGCTAAACGACATCACGCGCCTGGGCCAGGTCAGCCTGAGCGAGATTGTCTGCGTCCTGGCGATCCTGCTTCTGGCCTACTGCCGGGGGATGGCGATCGGCGCGTGCGCCGGCGCAGCGGCAGGCATAGTGTGCGCGATGAACTCGACGGACATGCTCCCGGTCATCGGGATTTATACGCTGTGTGGATTTTTGGCAGGCTGTGCAAAGCCTATAGGGAAATATGGCGTCGCGCTCGCGTTTGCGCTGGCGGCGGCAAGCCTTGGATTTATGACGACGATGTTCATATACGGGCAGGTTAGCATTTTAAACTTCATCCTGGGTGCAGCTCTGTTCATGCTTGCGCCGAAAAGCAAGCTCGAGCGTGTGGCAGGGTTTGTAAACGGCTATTATACGTCGCGTTCGGAGCGGCCGTATATGGAGCGGATGCAGGAGGTCATGCTGTCGCGTTTGGGCGATTTGTCCTCGACGTTTTCCTCACTGGCCGATTCGTTTGATACGCTTTCCGAGCGGCGCGCCTGCGAGGGGCGGCTCAACATGACACAGGTGTTCGACGATACGGCGCAGAAAATCTGCCGCCAGTGCGGCCTTCGCGGTCATTGCTGGGAGAAGGAGGCGCAGCTCACGCATAAGACGATCGTGGGCATGGGCAAAAAGTTAGAGGAAAAGGGCTATGCGGACGTTTTGGACCTTGCGCCGGAATTCCGCGAAAAATGCGTCCATGCGGGCGAGTTCGTGGCAGCGGCAAACCATTTTTATGAAATCAGCCGAATCAATGCGCTGTGGGAGGGCCAGCTTGAGGAGTCGCGGCAGGTATTGTCCCAGCAGTATAAGGGCTTTGCCTCTGTGATGGATTCGCTCTCGCTGGAACTGCAAAACGACATATCGTGCGAGAGCAAGTATGAGAAGAAAATTCTTTCCGAGCTGATAAAAAGGAAAATCACGCTAAAAAGTATCTGTGTGTTTGAAAAGCCGGATGGCAGCTTCGAGGCAGAGGCAGAGTTTTACGACGAGGAGGACATGGAAGCGGCGGAAGAAATGCTCAGCGTAGTCTCGCAGGTGCTGGGTCAGCCGATGCGCATGGCGGGCATGCCGGGAGATACCCTGAAAGTTTTGATCGAGCCGCTTTTAAATTATAAGATCGTAAGCGGGATTGCAACGGTGAAAAAAGACGGGGAAGAGCAGAACGGCGACACCTGCTGTGCGCTCAGCCTGAGCGACAACCGCTACGCGCTGGCAATCAGCGACGGGATGGGGAGCGGCGCAGCGGCGGCCAACGAGAGCAAAACGACGATTCAATTGCTCAAAAAGCTTTTACTTGCCGGGTTCGACCGGACGGCGGCAATCCAGCTTATTAATTCTGCACTTGTGTTGAAAAATGGACAGGAGTCGTTTGCGACAATCGACCTTGCGCTGATTGACCTGGTAAGCGCAAAGGCGGAATTTGTAAAAATCGGCGCGGCAACTGGCTATATCCGCCGGGCAGACAGCATTGATAGTATTTTTTGCAGCACGCTCCCAGCAGGAATCCTATCTGAGGCGGATATTCAACTTTCGTGCCGGCGGCTCGCGGCGGGCGACTGTATCATTATGGTGAGCGACGGCGTGGCAAATGCGAAAAAGAATGCAAACTGGGTCTGCGAAACACTGATGGGGCTCGCAGAGGAGGAAGAGCCGGAAACGATTGCGGAAATCGTTTTAAAAGAAGCGGTGATCCACAAGCGCGGCGCGGTAAACGACGATATGACGGTCATTGCGGCAAAAATATTGGAAAAATAATGGAAAAGCAGGTATAGCATGAGAAAAACTGGTTCACAATATGTATAGCGAAGGCTGTGCGGCGGAATATGCCGCACAGCGCGGCAAAATAAGCACGAAAGGAAGCTGTACATGGCAGATAAAAGCAAAAACGAACAATACGATATCGTTGCGCAGGCGGAGGAAGTGCTGCGGCTTTATATCAAACGGTATTTTGACATTACCCGCCAGATGAAAGCGGAAAAGACGAGAAAGCGGAAGCAAACACGGGCTGCGCTTGCCGTGTGCGGCGCATGCTTGTTGCTGAGCGCTGTTCTGCTGGCGCTGACGTTTTTGCTTTGACCGCTATATCATCATAGAAAAGGCGGCAACAGGGATGGAGTTTGCTCCATCCCTAATATTTTATAAAAAATGCCAGATATTTTTGGATATTGGTAGACATATCTGGCAAAGAGTGATAAAATAAAGCCATATATCCGAAAGGTTATGCAATAAGGAGGACATTATGAAGGGGATTGCTGGAAGATTCATGAAAGGCATGCTAAGTGTGGCGGTGTCGTGCGCGCTTCTGCTCGGCGGCTGTGCGCCGGTGCAGAGCCAGGGTGACGCGGCAGCGCAGGAAACCGACCTGCGGCCGGCGGTCGACCGGGTTATTTTTACGATTGGGTCGGACAAAATGTACATAGGAACGCGGGAATACACGATTGAAACGCCCTATCTGGTCAACGATACGACGCTGGTGCCTGTCCGCGCCGTTGCAGAGGGGCTCGGCGCAGAGGTCGGCTGGGACGGAGACACTCGCCGGGTCAGCGTCCAGAAGGACGGCGTTGACGTTGCACTGACGCTCGACAGTACGGGCGCGCAGATCAATGGGCAGACGGTGGAGCTTTTGTGCGCACCCGCGCTCAACGGTGATACGACAATGGTTCCGATCCGCGTCATCAGCGAGGCGTTTGGGATGGAGGTCATATACGACGCGGTAAAGGAAAACGTCGTTGTTGCAAAGCGTTCCTTCCCTGACGCGGTAACCGTCGATGCGGCGGAGATAGACGCGGCAAAGGATTTTATTTGTGAGAAAATCGCACAGACGGCGGACAAATTTGTGGACGGGCAGTTCCCGCACGGCTCGACCGACGGCAAATATATCCCCGAATCGCCCGGCTGGGTCGGCGGGTTTTATACGGGGCTGAATTATCTGTGCTATGAGTTCAGCGGCGACGAGGCCTACCGCAGTAAAGCGGAAGAAGCGTCCGAGACGCTCAAAACCCTTTTCTATAACGACAAGCAGGTTTATAACCACGACCTGGGCTTTACGTTTGTGCTGTCCTACTACCAGGATTACCTGCTGACAGGGAGCGAGGACTCGAAGCAGGTGGTCATCGACGCGGGGGACGCGCTGCTTGCGCGGGCGAATGAGGAGCTTGGATATATCCAGGGTTGGAACGTATGGGGCGGAGACGAGTTCAGCCAGGATAACCAGTACCGCATGATTGCGGACAGCATGTGCAACATCCCGCTTCTGTTTATCTGTTCCGAGCTGACCGGCGACAGCAAATACTACGACGGCGCGGTTCAGCATGCGCGCCTGACGCAGCAGTATCTGGTGCGCAACGATTATACGTCGGCGCATACCTTTGTCTTTACGCCGGACGGCGAGCCGAAGTACGAGCAGACGCACCAGGGCGCAGCGGACGACTCCTGCTGGGCGAGAGGGCAGGCGTGGATTATCAACGGTATGGCGTATGCGTACGCAAAAACGGGTGATACCTCGTTTTTAGATACGGCAAAAAACTGCGCCGACACCTATTTTTTAAAAACGCAACAAGACCTGATCCCCAAGTGGGATCTCGACTACCAGCGGTTTGCGAGCGAGCCGCTCGATAGTTCGGCAGCGGGGATTATCGCATGTGGGCTGATGCAGATTTACGATTCAACGGGCGATGAATTTTACTATGAGGCGGCGAAGCGGATTTTTAAGACGCTGTACGAAAGCTACAGCACAAAGGACGACCCGGACAACGAGGGGCTGATCCTGCACGCAACGGGGCACAAGCCGAATGGCCAGAATATAGACGTTTCCCTGATCTACGGCGACTACTATTTTGCCGAGCTGACAGAGCGCCTTGGCGAAAAATTGGAAAACCAATAGACAGGGCCGGGATTCTATGGTACAATAGGGAAGACAAAACTACATAGTGGAGGAATACGGATGTTAAACGAAATCAAACAGTTTGTTTTGAGTAAGACTGCCGAAAACGATAAAAAGATCGGCGATTTGTTCCCGCATGCTACGGAGAATGGCATTTATGACCGGATAGAGAACTGTGGCTGGACGGGCGGGTTTTATACGGGATTAAATTACCTGTGCTATGAAATGAGCCAGGACGACTTCTACCTCAAGGCGGCGCAGGCGCCGCTGCCGCGCCTGAAAAAGGCGCTCGATGAGAGGGGGACGGCACTTGGCCACGACATTGGGATGCTGTTCTCGCCGTCGTTTTATGCCGACTATAAGCTGACAGGGAGCGAGGAGTCGAAGAAGGTCACCCTGGAGGCTGGGGAAACGCTGCTCAAGCGCTTTAAGCCGAACGGCGAGTACATCCAGGCTTGGGACCAGTGGGGCGACAGCGAGTTTGGGGTTGAAAACCTGACGAGGATGATTATTGACTGCATGTACAATCTTCCGCTGCTGTTCCGGTGCTATGAGATTTCCGGGGACAAGAAGTTCTACGATGCGGCTTATAAGCATGCAAAAACAGCGCAGAAGTATCTGGTGCGCGACGACTTCACTACGCCGCATACGTTTGTGTTCAATGAGGACGGCACGCCGCGGTATGAGCGCACGCACCAGGGCGCGGCGGACGACTCGTGCTGGGCGCGCGGACAGGGCTGGGCCATCACCGGCTTTGCGATGGCATACCGTTTTACAAAGGATGAAAGCTTCCTGGAAACGTCAAAAGGCTGTGTAAAAACGTTTTTGAAAATGACGGAAAAGGATCTCATCCCCAAATGGGATATGATCTATCAGGGCAATGACAGCGAGCCGCGCGATACCTCGGCAGCGGGCATCATTGCGAACGGGCTTATGGAGCTTTATGACAGTACGGGCGAGGAGACATACAAGGATACGGCTTACAAGATGCTCGTTACACTGTATACGGACTATAGTTCGAAGGACGACCCGGGCTATGAAGGGCTGGTCAAAGAGGCGACCGGGCATAAGCCGGCGGGGAAGAACATCAATGTTTCATTGATTTACGGCGATTATTATTTTGTTGAACTTTTGTCCCGTTTTATGGGAACGTCAAAGGGATACTGGTAAAAATCAAACATACAAAAATAAAACACCTGCCTGAGACTTCATCAGGCAGGTGTTTATATTTCTTATTCTTTTGTTTTTGTTTGATCCGTTGCTCCATCTGCTGAGCCATCGTTTTTCTTCATCAATTCATTGTTCATCTCAAGCAGGGCCTGCTCCGCACGGTCAAGCTCATACGTTTCTTCATACTTTTCGGCAAGCGGGCTTTCCTCCAGCCCTTCGTATTTATCCGACTTTGAGAACGCAAGCTTCAAGAAGATTGGCGTTACGATCGTCGTCACAACGACAACCAGTGCGACCGGGCCGAAGAATGCTGTGCTCATCAGCCCAAGGGCTGCGCCTTTATTTGCCACAATCAGCGCAACTTCGCCGCGGGAGATCATCCCGACGCCAATCTGCAAGGACTCCCTGTTTGTATATCCCATCATTTTTGCACCGAGGCCGCAACCGACGATCTTTGATACAATCGCAACAATCAAAAGCAGGATTGTAAAGATTACAATTGACCACCCTGCCTCCGGTACAATGATTTGCAAGCCGACGCTTGCAAAAAAGATCGGCGAGAGGAACATATAAGACAAAGTCTCAAACCGGGACGCTATGTATTTGGTTTCCTGCGTTCCGGAAATGATCAGGCCGGCGATGAATGCGCCCGTGATATCCGCAACGCCGAAGAAATGCTCTGCGCAATAGGAAAAGAACAGACACAGCACGAATGCCACAATGACAAAGCGGCGCAGGTCCTTTTTATACCGCGCAAACCACTTCCGCAGCAGCTTGTTGGCAAGGATACCGATTACAATTGCAATTACGAAGAATGCAATGATCTTGAGCAATACGATCCAGATATTTACGCTCGTATCTGCAAGGCTCGTAATGATCGTGAGCGCAATGATACCCAACACATCGTCGATAAGCGCCGCGCCCAGGATTGCATTACCGGCTCTTGTGGAGAGCTTGCCCAACTCGCGTAGCGTTTCCACGGAAATACTGACCGATGTTGCGGTCAAAATGATACCGATAAAGATGTTTTGTAACAGCGTGCTGGCGGAAGCGCCCTCGCCGGTGTTAAAGAAATGCGCAACCGCCCAGCCGCCGAGCAACGGAACGATAACGCCGACCATAGCGATGACAAACGACGCTTTGCCGGATTTTTTCAATTCTCCGATATCGGTTTCCAGGCCGGCCGTGAACATCAGCACGATAACGCCGATTTCCGATATTTTTTTGAGCAGGTCGCCCTGGTCATGCACGATGTTGAGTACAGCGGGCCCCAGGATAACGCCTGCAACCAGCGCGCCAACCACCTGCGGCATGCGGAATTTACGCGTCAGCATACCCAAAAGCTTGGTGCTGAGCAGAATCAGCGCAATATCCAGCAGAAATTGATAGTCCATATTACACATCCCCTTATAATATGCAAATGTCTATGTAAAGCGCCGTATGGCGCAATTTGTTGCTTTAAAATGCCTTATTATTGCAACGCCGCGAGGCTTTCTTCCACTTTTTTGAGCATTTCGGAATATTTTTTGCCTTTTTCCTCCTCCGCAGCAACGACCGCCGCGGGCGCTTTGTCGGTAAAGCCCTTGTTGGAGAGCTTGCCCTCTACGCGCTTAATCTCAGAAAGGAGGTTCGCCTTTTCCTTTTCCAGACGCTCGATCTCCTTTTTCTTATCGACCAGCTCGTCCATCGGCAGATAAATGCTCGCACCCTCCACAACGATGCAGACTGCGCCTTCCCCAATGCCTCCGTTGTCCTTTACGATGGCGACGCTCTGTGCGCCGGCCAGCTTTTCAAAAAATGGCACCCCGGCAGAAAATACGTCGCAAAGCTGCGTCACAATAATGACGTTGCACTTTTTCGACGGCGGCACGTTCATCTCACTGCGCGTATTGCGGATGCTCTTAATTGCCTCCATGATAAGCGACATATTCTTTTCATCCTGTGCAAAGTCGAGCGCAGCGTCGTAACGCGGCCATTCGCTGACCATGATGCTCTCGCCGTCATGCGGCAAATGCTGCCAGATTTCCTCGGTAATAAACGGCATGAACGGATGCAGAAGCTTCATCGTTTCCGACAATACGTATGTGAGTACATACTGTGCCGTATCGCGCGTGTCATTCTCCTTGTCGAACAGGCGCGGTTTTACAAGCTCGATATACCAGTCGCAGTAATCGTCCCAGATAAAGTCATAGATTTTTGCCAGCGCAACGCCAAGCTCAAATTTATCAAGGTTCTCGGTTACCTCTTTTACAATGCGGTTAAACCGGCTTATAATCCACTTGTCCTCAAGCTGCAACTCGCCGGCATCCGGCAGTTTGTTTTCGCCGATTTCCAGATTCATCAGCACAAAACGCGATGCATTCCAAATCTTATTGGCAAAGTTGCGGCTCGCCTGTACCTTCTTTTCCGAGAAGCGCATGTCGTTGCCCGGCGCGTTCCCGGTTACGAGCGTAAAGCGGAGCGCGTCCGCGCCGTACTGTTCAATGATTTCGAGCGGGTCGATGCCGTTGCCGAGCGACTTCGACATCTTGCGTCCCTGCTCGTCGCGCACAAGGCCATGGATGAACACATACTTGAACGGCTCTTTCCCCATATGCTCCGCGCTGGAGAAAATCATCCTTGCTACCCAGAAGAAGATGATATCGTATCCGGTCACGAGGACGGACGTGGGGAAGAACTTTTCCAGCTCCTTCGTTTGCTTCGGCCATCCGAGTGTCGAGAACGGCCAAAGCGCGGAGGAAAACCACGTATCAAGCACGTCTGGGTCCTGACGCATTGGCGCGCCGCACTTCGGACAGGTGTCGACGTGCGTTTTGGATACAACGGTCTCGCCGCATGCGTCGCAGTAGTACGCCGGAATGCGGTGCCCCCACCAGAGCTGGCGGGAAATACACCAGTCGTGTACGTTTTCCATCCAGTTTAAATACGTTTTTGTAAACCGCTCCGGCACGAACTTCGTCCGGCCATCGGTCACAATTTTGATCGCCTCTTCCGCGAGCGGCTTCATCTTGACAAACCATTGCTTCGATGTAATTGGCTCAACGGTCGTGCCGCAGCGATAGCACTGGCCAACGTTGTGCGTATGATCCTCAATTTTGATGAGATAGCCGCCGTCCTCCAAATCCTTTACTATCTGTTTGCGCGCCTCGTACCGGTCAAGCCCTTCGTACTTGCCGCCGTTTGCATTGATGGTCGCATCGTCGTTTAAGACTTTGATCTGCTCCAGCCCGTGGCGCAACCCGACCTCAAAGTCGTTCGGGTCATGCGCCGGCGTAATCTTAACCGCGCCTGTGCCGAACTCCTTGTCTACGTATTCGTCGGCGATGACCGGGATTTCCCGCCCGACGAGCGGGAGAATCAGCGTTTTACCAACGAGGTGCGTATAGCGTTCGTCGTCCGGATGTACCGCTACCGCCGTATCACCCAAAAGCGTCTCCGGACGGGTGGTCGCAATCGTCAGATATTCGTCCGAATCCTTTACAAAATACTTGATATACCAGAAGTGGCCCGCCTGCTCTTCGTACTCGACCTCCGCGTCGGACAGCGCGGTCGTACACTTCGGGCACCAGTTGATGATCCGGTTGCCCTGATAAATCAGCCCCTTGTTATACAGGTTGACAAATACTTCTAACACGGCGTCCGAGCAGCCCTCGTCCATTGTAAAACGCTCGCGGTCCCAGTCACAGGAGCATCCGAGCTTTTTAAGCTGGCTGATGATCCGGTCGCCGTACTTTTTCTTCCACTCCCAAACGCGCTCCAAAAACGCCTCACGTCCGAGGTCGTAGCGCGTTTTTCCCTCTTCGTTGCGCAGTACCTCTTCCACCTTGATTTGCGTCGCGATACCGGCGTGGTCGGTCCCCGGCACCCAAAGCGCCTCATAGCCCGACATCCGCTTGTAGCGGATCAGGATGTCCTGCAGCGTTTCGTCGAGCGCATGCCCCATGTGGAGCTGGCCCGTCACGTTCGGCGGCGGGATTACGATCGTGAAAGGCTCTTTGTCGCTGGTTTCATCCGCATGGAAAAAGCCGGCCTCACTCCAGAAGCGGTAGAGCCGGCTTTCAAACTCCGCCGGTTCATACGTTTTTGCAATGTTATTTTTATCATTCATGGTATCTTAGCCTCCATTTTTTACAAATAATCCGGTAGAATGACAAGGCATGCGCCAACTGCAACGAAAAGCAGCATCAGCATTTTAAACTTGACCGTTTCCTCGGCGCTTACCTCGCGTTTTAAGACGGCGGGCAGGAGCTTCTTTGCGAAAAAGGAGCCTGCGCCGCCTATGACGACTACGATAACCCCCAATATTTTAAGAAACATAATAATTCTCCCACATCTTTATTATATTATTTTATCTCTGTCTCTTATACACATCTCCGAGCCCACGAGACT
>DVOF01000105.1 GCA_018713805.1 Candidatus Aphodoplasma excrementigallinarum
GCATTTGTATAAAATTTGTATTGACAGTTTTCTTTTACAGAAGTAAAATAATACAATGAAAATAGAATCATGTCGCATAATGTGTCCCATTTGGCGTTTGGCCATACGGGGTGAAAAGGGAATCAGGTGAGAATCCTGGACGGTACTGCCGCTGTATGCGTGGAAGTTTCCTCTTTTCGGCGAAAGCCGGTCACTGGGAAACCGGGAAGGCAAAGGGTGAAACGCCGGGCGCAGACCCGATAAAGCGCGAGTCAGAAGACCTGCATTACTGTTGCGCCGTGTTTGCCGCACGCCGGCATAGGCGCAATTGCTTTTTTCCTGCCAATTTGCGTGCAAAAAGTGCGGAATCACAGAAATACAGCTGTGGCGATGGTCGTTGCCGCGGCTTTTTCTTTGCCCGGCGCCAAAGCGGTGAAAAAGGGAGGACATTTTGATGAAAAAAGTGTGGAGAAGCGCGGTTTGCATGGTTTTGACGCTGCTGGTTATTACAGACAGCAGCGTAAGCGCATTTGCAATAGAGTCGTACGTGTTGGAAGGGACGATCCGCGACGTTGCAGCGTATCTTTATGAAGCGGTCCCCGACCCGCAGGTGAACGCTACCGGCGGCGAATGGACGGTGTTTGGGCTGGCGCGCAGCGGCTGCGATGTGCCGGAGGAATACTACCAGAACTACTACCGCACGGTTGCGGCGTATGTTGCAGAGCGCGGCGGCGTCCTGCACGATAAAAAATATACCGAGTATTCTCGGGTCATTCTCGCGCTGACTGCCATTGGGAAAGACCCGTCGGATGTGGGCGGATATAATTTGCTGTCTGCGCTGGGAGACTATGAAAAGACTGTCTGGCAGGGGATCAATGGCCCCATATGGGCTTTGCTTGCTTTAGACAGCGGCAATTATGAGATACCGCAGAACCCGGACGCGCAGACGCAGGCCACGCGCGAACTGTATATCGGCTATATTTTGGAGCATCAGCTTCCGGACGGCGGTTGGTCGCTGCTTGGCGAGGCGGGCAACAGCGTTTCTGACCCGGACATCACCGGGATGGCGCTGCAGGCGCTGGCCAAATACCAGGACCGGGCGGATGTGAAGCAAGCGACCGAGGAAGCACTGGCCTGCATGTCCGCCCAGCAGGATGAAAATGGCGGCTTTGCAAGCTGGGGCGCAAAAAACTCCGAGAGCTGCGTGCAAATGATAGTGGCGTTGTGTGAGCTGGGCCTGCCGATCGACGACGCGCGTTTCGTGAAAAACGGGAACACCATTTTAGACAGCCTGATGACCTATTATGAGGCGGGAGACGGCTTTGCGCATACCGGTTTGGACGGCGGTTCCAATCTGATGGCTACAGAGCAGGGCTTTTATGCGCTCGTTGCGGTAAAGCGGGCATTGGATGGGGAAAACAGCCTGTACCGCATGGACGATGTGGCTGTGGAAACCGACGGCACTAATACAGAAACTCCCGGTATTGGGCTGGCGGGCAAGCATGACGATGTACAGATGAGGCCGGTCACTTACCCGGGGATTACCTTTTCCGATATTACTGGGCACGCAAATCAACAGGCAATTGAAGCCCTTGCCCAGCGGGGAATTATTAACGGAAAGAGCGAGGACAGCTTTGACCCGGACGCGGACATGACGAGAGCCGAATTTGCGACCATTGTTGTCCAGGCGCTGGGGCTTCCTGTAAATGGAACGGCGTCTGCCTTTCGCGATGTAGCAGAACAAGACTGGTTCTGTCCTTATGTGAACACGGCATATGCGTATGGGATTGTCAATGGCGTTTCCGAGACGGAATTTGACCCCAATGGCACGATCACGCGGGAGGAAACGGCGGTCATGACTGCCCGGGCGGCAAAGCTTTGCGGGATGGATACGGAATTGGATTCGACTGCCGCGCGGGATATCCTGGCGGGCTTTACCGACTATGTGACGGCCTCCGACTGGGCGGCGGCGTCGCTGGCATTCTGCTATTATGCGCAAATTTTACCAGACGACGCAATGGAGATTCTACCGCAGCAGGCGATTACGCGCGCGGAGATTGCGCAGATGCTGTACAATTTGTTGGGTAGTGCAAAACTGCTGTAAAAGAGGAATTGACATGAAAAAATACAGAAATCATATCATCATTGGCGCGGTGATAGTTGCGGTGCTTGCATTTGCCTTTTGGTGGGGCGGCGACGCTCCGGGGCTGCGGGGATGGGCGCCGCAAACAGCGTCCACGGAGCAAACAGGGCAGGCAGAAGCTGCCGTAGCCTCGGCGGCGCCATCTATAGAGCCAGAGACGGAAGCAACCGCCGAACCGCAGGAAGCATGGCAGCCGGACGAGCCTGCCGAAGTGCAGAGCCGGCCCGAAGGGGAAAGCGGCGCCCCGCTTGCTGCCGACGAAAAGGTGGCGATGGCGGCGCAGATGGCTGGCGCATCTTCTGCGCCGGCATCAGAGGGGAGCGAAAGCTATTCCGAGAGACAGGGCATGGAGATCGACGCTTCGACAGGAAAAGACCAGTTTCAGACAGAGCCGGTGCCGGAGGGCCAGTCCGTTCCTGCGGAGCCGCAGGACGCGGTTGTGACCGATCAGGAGATGACCTGTACGCTTTCTGTCCGGTGCGACGCTATTTTGCAAAACATGGATTGGCTTGACCCGGAAAAGGTCGAACTTGTGCCGGGGGACGGCGTAATTTTCCCGGAGCAGACCGTGACCTTTTATGAAGGGGAGAGCGTGTTTAACCTGTTATTACGTGAGATGAAAAAGAACAAAATCCATCTGGAGTATACAAATACGCCGATTTATAACAGCGCATACATTGAAGGGATTAATAATTTATATGAGTATGACTGCGGGGAGCTTTCCGGCTGGATGTACAAGGTAAACGGTTGGTTCCCCAATTATGGCTGTTCGCGTTATACGCTCAAGCCAGGCGACCGGGTAGAATGGGTCTATACCTGCGACCTTGGCGTAGATGTGGGCGGCTACTATGCGTCGGCAGGGGAGTGGCAGCGATGAACCATTCGTTTTCACACTATCATCCGGTTGTGAATTTCACGTATTTTGCGCTTGTCCTCATCTGCGCCATGTTTTTTATGCATCCCGTCTGTCTTGCAGTCTCGCTGATGTGCAGCTTTGCGTATTCGGTGCAGCTCAATGGGAAAAGGGCGTTAAAGTTTAATCTGGCCTATATGCTGCCGCTCTTGCTGGTGTCGGTCCTGCTCAACCCGGCCTTTAACCACGAGGGCATAACAGTCTTGACCTATTTGCCTGACGGAAACCCGCTGACGCTGGAGTCCGTTGCCTACGGCATTGCGGCGGCGTGTATGATCGTGAGTGTGATCAGCTGGTTTTCCTGCTATAACGCTGTGATGACCAGCGATAAGTTTCTCTATCTGTTTGGCCGCGTTATCCCTGCGCTGTCGCTTATTTTTTCCATGGTGCTGCGGTTTGTGCCGCGGTTTAAAGCGCAGGTTAAGGTCGTGTCCGACGCGCAGAAGTGTATCGGGCGGGACGTGTCGAACGGGAGCGTGCTCCAACGCGCGCGCCATGGGCTTACGATCTTGTCTATCCTGGTTACATGGGCGCTGGAAAACGCAATCGAAACGGCGGACAGCATGAAAAGCCGCGGGTACGGACGGCCCGGCCGGACGGCATTTTCCATCTTTGTTTTTGATTCGCGGGATAAAAAGGCCATGCTGGCAATCGGGCTGGCAGGGCTTTATACTATCATCGGCGCATTTTTCGGCGCAATGGATTTCCGCTTTTTCCCGTCCATGCAGGGGGCGGGGCTGACGCTGTATTCTGTAAGCGTGTTTGCCGCATATTTTATACTTTGCGTCATACCAATGGCAATCGAACTCTGGGAGGACAGGAAATGGAAAGCTATGAAATAAAGTATTTTACGTTTACTTACCCAAATCAGGCTGTGCCTGCGCTTTCCGACGTGTGCCTCACCATCCGGAAGGGCGAATTTGTCACCCTTTGCGGAAAGTCTGGCTGCGGCAAGACGACGCTTTTGCGTCATTTAAAGACGGTGCTTGCGCCCTATGGCGCAAAGGAGGGCGAAATCCTGTTCGAGGGCGCGCCCCTTTCCGGCATATCCGACGCGGAACAGAGCGAAAAGATCGGCTTTGTGATGCAGAGCCCGGACAACCAGATTGTGACGGATAAGGTGTGGCATGAGCTGGCGTTTGGGTTGGAGAGCATGGGTCTTTCCACGCCGGAAATCCGCACCCGCGTGTCTGAGATGGCCTCCTTTTTTGGGATTCAGACCTGGTTTCATAAAAAAGTGACGGAGCTGTCCGGCGGGCAGAAGCAGCTTTTGAACCTGGCATCCATTATGGTAATGCAGCCCTCCGTCCTGATATTGGACGAGCCGACCAGCCAGTTAGATCCCATTGCGGCGGCGGATTTTTTGGGAACGATCCATAAAATAAACCGGGAGCTGGGGACTACGGTTATTTTGACGGAGCATCGGCTGGAGGAAGCGTTCCCGCTGTCCGACCGCGCCATCGTCATGGCGGGCGGGCGCGTGATTGCCGACGGCACGCCGGGCGAGGTGGGGGCAAAGCTCAAGGAAATGAAAAACGATATGTTCCTTGCGCTGCCGACACCAATGCGCGTATATGCGGGGGTGGACAACCCCTTTGATTGTCCTGTCA
>DVOF01000106.1 GCA_018713805.1 Candidatus Aphodoplasma excrementigallinarum
TAAAATAACAAAAAATACTATTTTCAATATTATACCCAAAAAAGATTACTTTGTAAAGAACTTCCCGCGTAAAAACAAAGACTGTGCAAAAACAGCCCGCCGCATAGCCGTAAATGTGTATTTTGCGGCGCGGAATTGACAGCGCGCCCGCTATGGGGTAAACTATAGGAAACGATAACCGAAAGGATGGATAAGCCATGCAGAATTTTGAATACTATACCCCGACGCGGGTGCTCTTTGGCCGCGGCACACATCAGAAGGTTGGCGAAATCATTAAAGAATACGGATACAGGAAGGTACTTTTGCACTATGGCGGCGGCAGTATAAAAAAAAACGGGATTTACGACACGGTCACCGCGTCGCTGCGCGAAAGCGGGATTGATTTTGTGGAGCTTGGCGGCGTAGAGCCGAACCCGAAGCTGTCGCTCGTGCGTAAGGGCGCGCAGCTTTGCAAAGATGAAGGGATCGAGCTGGTGCTCGCGGTTGGCGGCGGCAGCGTGATGGATTCGGCAAAGGAGATTGCCATCGGCGCGCTCGACGACGGCGACCAGTGGGATTTTTCCATCAAAAAGCGTGTGCCCAAAAAGGCGCTGCCCGTAGGCGTGGTTTTGACCATATCCGCCTCCGGGAGCGAGATGAGCTCCTCTGCTGTCATCACAAACGAGGAGCAGCAGCTCAAGCGCGGATATAACTCGCCGCTGCACCGCCCGCTGTTTGCTCTGTGCAACCCGGAGCTGACGTATACGGTCAGCAAGTACCAGACCGGGTGCGGAATTGTCGACATCTGCATGCACACGCTGGAGCGCTACTTTTCCGCGTCGCCGGCCGCGCCGCTGACCGACCGGTTCGCGCTCGCACTCGTACGCTCTACTGTGGAGGCCGGGGCCGTTGCGATCGAGAACCCCCGCGATTACGACGCGCGCGCGACGCTGATGTGGGCTTCGTCGCTGTCGCACTGCGACCTGACGGGCGCGGGACGCGACACCTTTATGCCGTGCCACCAGATCGAGCACGAGCTGAGCGGTATGTACGACCGCGTCGCGCATGGCGCAGGGCTGGCGGTGATTTTCCCCGCGTGGGCAAAATATCTCTACAAGGAAGCGCCGGAGCGGTTCGCGCAGTATGCAAAAGAGGTGTTTGACGTACCCTATGACGGGACGAATGCAGAGGCAGCTGCACTGGAGGGCATTGCACGTACGGAACAGTATTTCCAGCAGATCGGCATGCCGATACGCCTCAGCGAGCTTGGCGTCGGAACGGAGGGCTTTGATGAGATGACGGACAAGTGTACGTTCCACGGCGGGCGTATATTGCCGTGTTATAAAGAGCTTGGAAAGCAGGAAATTATGGATATCCTTGAGCTTTGCAAATAAGCGTAACAAGAAAAACGGCCCTGCGGCCGTTTTTTATTTCTCTTTTTTCTGGCGTATCCTTGCCTTTGTATGCAGATAGGATGGCCGCCGCACCGAGAGGTATGGGTTTGTAAAAATACCCTTGAGCGCGTCGCGCAGGCGGAACGGCGCATACGGCGCGAGGTACGGCGTTTTGAGCGAGGTGTCTGACACCAGCGTGAGCAGCAGCAGAAACAGCCCGCACATCAGCCCGAACAGGCCGAAGACGCCGGTCAGAACGATCAGGACGAATTTGAGCATCCGCACTGCGTTGGTGATGTTGTAGTCGGGCGCGATATACGACGTCATCAGCGAGAGCGCCACGATGACGAGGATAATGGGGCTGAAAATCCCCGCTTCCACGGCGGCCTGCCCGATGACGATACCGCCCACAATACCGATCGCGGAGCCGATGTGCTGCGGGATGCGGGTCAGCGCCTCGCGCAGGACCTCGACGAGCAGTTCCATCAAGATCACTTCCGCCACAACCGAGAACGGCACGCCCGCGCGCCCGGATGCCAGCACCATCGAATACGTGGTTGGCAGCGCGCCGGCGTGAAACGCGATAAACGCAATATAAAACGACGAAATCGTCGCGGAGATAAAGAGCGACACAATACGGAGCAGCTTGGAAAAAATCGCAAAGTACATGTTATCGCACTCGTCGTCGCCCGACCATAAAAACTCGATCATCAGCTTTGGCAGGATCATGGCGACGCCGCTTCCGTCGAGGATGAGGACGATTTTGCCCTCCAGCATGGCGCCGCAGGCCACGTCGGAGCGCTGCTCGAGCCCGACCTGCGGAAACAGACCAAACTTTTTGTCGTTTAAAAACCATTGCAGCTTCGCCGACTCCAAAATGCCGTCCACGTCAATCTTTTCGATCCGTTTGCGGATTATTTCAACGTATTTATCGTTTGCGATGTCGCCGATGTAGGCCATCAGGAGCGATGTTTTCGTGCGCCGCCCGACCGTGAAGGTTTCCAGTTTCAGGGAAGGGTCCTTGATGCGGTAGCGGATGAGGGAGAGGTTGCCGTCCAGGTTTTCCGTGAATGAATCCTTTGCGCCCCAGATCGAGTAGTTGAGCTCGGACGATTCGGGCGACTTTTTTTCCACTTTTTTGAGGACGATATTGATTGCGCGGCTGTCGCCGGGAAACAAAACGCAGGTCATGCCGCTGAGCACCAGTTCAAGGACTTTGTCCTCCTCTGCGTCAATCAGCTTGCAGTCTTCTGCGGTGATTACGCTGTCCATGGCATACTGTGCGCCGAGCTGCCCGCCCTTTTCGCGCCAATGCGCGCGGATGGGCCGGATGACGTTTAGCGTCAGCATTTCCACATCGGTGAGCTGCTTGACATAGAGGATGTAGACCTCTCCATACTCGCTTTTCAGGACGCGCTTGATGATGTTCTGGTTTTTTTCAACCCGGTCGCAAAACGCTTTCACATTCTGAATCGGCATCTTCTCACCTCCACAGTTCCTCGTTGGTCAAATTGTTTTCAAATGTGCCGGCCTGTACGTCGACTGCATACTGCATGTTCCGAATCTTATCCGGCCAGTCTATGGTGTAAAACCTGGCGCGGTGCTTCGTCTGGTAAATTTTATAAAGCCCGAGAAAGTCGCAGCCGTAGTTTTTGGACAGCGCCAGCAGCGACTCCGCGCTCTGCGCAATCTGCTGCGCCACGCCGACCTTGACCGCTTCGGTCTCCTGCTGGCTCAGGCCGGCGCTGCCGATGTCGGACACGGCCATGTCGAAGGTGAAGGAGGCGGCGACGCTGAGCTGCCCGTCTACACTTTCCTCCACATGAACCGTTTTCTGTGTCATCTGCGCCTCAACGGTGACCGTACGGCCGCCGGCGTCGGCATAGTAACGCCCTTTGCCATGCGGGCTTACAAAAAAGCCGAGCGGGGAAATCTGCTCCGCGCCGAGAAAGGCGATCTTCGTCTCGCCGGAAAATATGCTGTAGCCGTTGATCCGCATGATTTCGTCTTCGATCGCGATGTTCGGCACAGCAAAGCCGACCTGCTCCTCTGCCAGCGCGGCGAGCACGTCGCCGAGCGTACACCGCGGGGCCAGGTTTTCGCTTTCCAGCGTCCGCATAATGCTCTCAGCGGAAAAACCGCCCGAAAAGTCGTTGACCGCTTTGTATTTTACGATTTCCTGCGGCTCGTTTTCCGAGGTAAAGACGTCGACGCTCATGCGCTGCTCCGGCGTGCTGCGGATATAGCGGGCAAACTCGCCGATACCGTTCACGGCGTAACTGCTGCCGATCACAATGGCGCGCATGCCGCCGTAGAACAGCTTGTGGTCAGCGCTGCGCTGCAGCGCCGACACGGCGTCGTGCAGGTTGCCGCCCTCCGCGCTGAGCATGTTGACCGGGTCGGAGGCCATGGAGTCGGACAGGCTGCGTACGTTCGCCACGCCGCCGCCTATTTGCACCTGGTCGCCGCGCTGATAGACAAAGTGCGAAGTCAAAATGTCCATGTTTTCGATTTCCGTGTAGCCGGCGCAGCCGTTAAGCAGCAGAACCAGCGCGACGGCCGCGCACAGCAGGAGCCTACCTTTTTTCATGTCTGCGCACCCCCGAAACAATCAGTAGAATAAGCGGTATGACATACAGCGCGGCAAGCCCGAATGTCAGGCAGGACGCGTTGGCGGCGGAGAGTGCCGCGCCCAAATCCGCAGGCAGCAAGGCAATCACAAATAGCAGTATGCAGAGCGCCGCGCCGCTGAGCCGCCGCGCCGTCCCGTTTGTAAACCGTTTCACAAAGGAAAACGGGATATAGCACGTAC
>DVOF01000009.1 GCA_018713805.1 Candidatus Aphodoplasma excrementigallinarum
GAAGAAGAAGTACCGCACGATAATCGGCGACGACGCGTTCATTGGGTGCAATACGAACCTCGTTTCCCCTGTGACGGTGCATGACAACGCATATATTGCCGCAGGCTCGACGATTACGGACGAAGTGCCGGAGAGTGCGCTTGCGATTGCAAGAAGCAGGCAGGTAAATAAGATGGAGTGGAAAGATAGGAGGAAGCAGGACAAATGATAACACACGGTAAGAACATCAAGATTTTCGCGGCGAATTCCAATCCGGACCTTGCGGCGAGGATTGCAGAGCGGCTGGAGCTTCCAGTCGGGAAGTCGAGCGTCGGGATGTTTTCTGACGGTGAAATCTCGGTAAACCTTTACGAAACGGTGCGCGGGAGCGACGTGTTTGTGGTACAGTCCACCTCGGAGCCGGTCAACGACCATCTGATGGAGCTGCTCATTATGATCGATGCGCTCAAACGTGCGTCGGCTGGGCGGATTACGGCGGTTATCCCGTATATGGGTTATGCGCGGCAGGACCGCAAGGCGAAGGCGCGCGACCCAATTTCGGCAAAGCTGGTAGCCGACCTGATTTCAACAGCGGGGGCGGATCGTGTTCTTACGATGGATTTACATGCGGCACAGATTCAGGGCTTTTTCAATATCCCGGTCGACCATCTGCTCGGTGTGCCGATTCTTGCGCCTTATTATGCAAAGAAGTTCGGGCGTGACCGCGACGATATCGTTGTCGTATCGCCTGACCTCGGCAGCGTGACGCGCGCACGCAACTTTGCGCAGCGGCTCAATGTACCGCTTGCCATTATTGATAAGAGAAGGCCGAAGGCGAATGTGTCCGAGGTTATGAACATCATCGGCGATGTAAAGGAAAAAACGGTTATCCTGGTCGACGACATGATCGACACGGCGGGTACGATCACGCATGGCGCGCAGGCGCTTGTCGACTATGGCGCGAAGGAAGTGTACGCTTGCTGTACGCATCCGGTACTGTCCGGCCCGGCGATCGAGCGGATTGAGAATTGCCCGATCACGGAGCTTCTGGTACTTGACACGATCTCGCTTCCGGAGGAAAAGAAGATCGATAAGATCAAGACGATGTCGGTTGCGCCGGTGTTTGCAGAGGCGATCGAGCGGATTTACGAGGATTTGTCGGTCAGCACGCTGTTTGTTTAATAAATCATTGCAGATTAGATTGCCGAAGGGCCGGGTATGTTAAAACCGGGCCTTTTTGGCGTATGATAAGCAGGAGTATACCTGACGGGGGGATTACATTGTTTTTGATTGCAGGACTTGGCAACCCGGGCCGAAAGTATGAGATGACAAGGCATAATATCGGCTTTGAAGTGATAGATTATATATCGAAAGAATATGGGATCAAGGTTAATAAAATCCGGCATAAAGCGCTTCTTGGCGAGGGCGTGTTGCAGGGTGAGCGCGTTCTGCTGGCGAAGCCGCAGACGTTTATGAACCTGAGCGGGGAGAGTATCCGCGATATCTGCGAGTATTACAAGCTCCCGCCGGAAAAAATCATTATCATATACGACGACATTGCCTTGCCGACCGGTTCGGTCCGCATCCGGGCCAAAGGGTCTGCCGGCGGGCACAACGGGATGAAGTCGGTCATCTACCAGTTACAGACGGACGAATTTATGCGCCTGCGTATCGGCGTCGGCGCGCCGAAGCACGCAGACTACGACCTGAAGGACTATGTGCTCGGCCGCTTCCGGCCTGACGAGGCCGACGACATCATATCGGCGGTTAAGCTGTGCCCGGACGCGCTCGCGGTGATGATGCGCGACGGCGCGCAGGCGGCTGCCTCGAAGTACAACCGGACGGTCAAGCACGAAGAAAGCGAAGGCGAGAGGTGAGCGGATGCCTTTTGAAACGGTATTTGACAATTACAGTGAATTTGAAGAGCTGATTCACTGTATCAATGATAATATTACGCCAGTCAACGTAATCACAGGGGTGGGGGCACAGCGCGCGCACCTCCTTTTTGCTGTGCAAAAAAAGCTGGGCCGCCCTATTCTGGCCCTGACGGCGACGGATGTTGAGGCGCAGACGCTGGCGGAGGATTTGCGTTTTTTTGCGCCGGAGCAGGTGCTGCTGTTCCCGTCGAAGGAATATGTGTATTACGACATCGACAGCGTAAGCCGGGAAATGAGCCTGAAGCGGCTGGAGGTGCTTGCGCAGCTTGCAGAGGGAAGCGACGATAAAATCGTCGTTGCCGGGATTGACGCGGCGCTCCAGTACACCGCGGATAAAAAGATGTTTTTAGAGCATATCCTGCGTTTTTCCGTCGGCGGGACGGCGGATATCGAGGAATTAAGCCAAAAACTCGTCACCATGGGCTATGTGCGCGAGGATATGGTGGAAGGGCGCGGCCAGTTCTCCGTACGCGGCGGCATCGTCGATATTTTCGGCGCAAATAGCGAAAACCCGATACGGATCGAGTTTTTCGACGACGAAATCGACTCTATCCGTACCTTCGATGCGGGCGAGCAGCGTTCGCTTGAAAAGTTACAGGAGACGGCGGTCTATCCCTGCCGGGAAATCCTGTTTGATGAAGCGGGACAGGAAAAGCTGGCGGAATGCATGAAAAAGTCGCTTGCAAAGCTGAAGCGGAAGAAGGAGGACGCAGCTGACGCAATCGAGCACCTGGAATCCGACTTGGAACGGCTGGCAGAAACGCATTATTTTGCTTCGCTCGACAAGTATGTGTCTGACATTTATGGACGGATTCCGACGATATTCGACTGGTTCGGCGACGAGGCATTGTACTGCATCGACGAACCGCGCAAGGTCGGCGAGCGGGCGAAGAGCTTTGAGTGGGAGATGGGGGAAACAGTTTCTACGCTGATGGAAAAGGGCGTGCTCCCACCGGAGAAGAAGCCATTTGCCGCAGATTATAAGGATGTGATCCACAGTATCAGCAAAAGGAGCCTCATTGGGCTTGGCGGCGTGTCGTTTGCAAGCCCGGACTACCGGGCAAAGCAGCACCTCGATTTTGGGGTCAAGAGCCTAAATTCCTTTCACGGGAAGATGGAGTTCCTCTGTGACGATTTACGCGCGTGGCACCAGAAAAAGGCGACGGTCGTTATCCTTGCCGGCGGGCATAGTAGGGCGCAGCACCTTTGCACCGAACTGAATAATCAAGACATTGAGTGCGTTTACGCAGAAACGCTTTCCCATATCACAAAAGGCCAAACTGTTGTTACAACGGGGAGCCTGTCGAGCGGGTTCGAGTATCCGCTCGTTGGATTCGTACTCGTCAGCGACCGTGAGATTTTCTTGGAGCGGCGCGCAAAGAGCCGCCGCGCGCAGCAGGACAAGAGCGCGGCGAAAATCCGTTCCTTTACAGACATTTCGCCGGGTGATTATGTCGTACACCAGACGCACGGCATCGGACGCTACGAGGGGATTCAAAAGCTGAGCGTTGACAAGGTGACAAAGGACTACCTAAAAATTGCATATCAGGGGACGGACTGTTTGTATGTGCCGGTCGACCAACTCGATTTGCTGTATAAATATATCGGCGGCACGGACCGGGCGGTGCATGTGAACAAGCTTGGCGGCGCGGACTGGAACAAGACGAAGGAACGCGTCAAGAAGTCGACGGCCGACCTTGCCGAGCACCTTATTAAGCTGTACGCGGAGCGCGAGCAGACGAAGGGATATGCCTTTTCGCCGGATACGCCGTGGCAGCGCGAGTTTGAGGACAGCTTTGGCTATGTCGAAACGCCCGACCAGATGCGCTCTATTGAGGAAGTGAAGCGGGATATGGAGTCGCCGCGCTCAATGGACCGCCTGCTGTGCGGCGACGTCGGTTACGGCAAGACCGAGGTTGCGATGCGTGCGGCGTTTAAGGCCGTGATGGACTCGAAGCAGGTGGCCTATCTCGTGCCGACGACGATTCTGGCTATGCAGCACTACAATAACTTTGCCCAGCGCATGCACGACTTCCCAATCCGGGTGGAAATGCTTTCGCGTTTCCGTACGCCCGCACAGCAGAAAGAGACGCTTGCCCGGCTCAAAACCGGGGAGACGGATATTGTAATCGGGACGCACCGGCTGTTGTCTAAGGATTTGGAGTTTAAAGACCTGGGGCTGCTGATCGTCGACGAGGAGCAGCGGTTCGGCGTGGCGCACAAGGAGGCGCTCAAGGAAATGCGCAAAAATGTCGACGTGCTCACGCTGACAGCAACGCCGATTCCGCGTACGCTGCACATGGCGATGGTGAACATCCGCGACATGAGCGTCATTACCCAGCCGCCGGAGAACCGCTATCCGGTGCAGACGTATGTCATGGAACAAAATGACGAAATTCTGGCCGACGCAATCAAAAAGGAGCTCGGTCGCGGGGGACAGGTATACTATCTCTATAACCGCGTGTCCGGCATCCAGGGCGTTGCGCGGCGGATTCAGGCGCTTGTGCCGGAGGCGCGCGTCGGCGTCGGGCACGGGAAGATGAAGGAAGAAGAGCTTGAAAACGTGATGATGGATTTGATGGACGGCGAAATCAATGTACTCGTCTGCACGACTATCATTGAAACAGGGCTCGATGTGCCGAATGTCAATACGATCATCATTGAAAATGCAGATAAGATGGGCCTTGCTCAACTCTACCAGCTGCGCGGGCGCGTCGGACGGTCGAACCGGCTGGCATACGCATATCTGACCTACCGCCGCGACCGGATGATGACCGACGTGGCGCAGAAACGTCTGAGCGCAATCCGCGAATTTACGGAGTTTGGCTCCGGGTTCAAAATTGCCCTGCGCGATTTGGAAATACGCGGCGCGGGCAACCTGCTCGGCGCGCAGCAGCATGGGCATATGGATGCGGTCGGCTACGACATGTACTGCAAGCTGCTCAAGGAAAGCGTCGACGAGCTGCGCGGCGAGCACACGGAGGAGGAAATCGGCACAACGGTGGAGCTGCGTGTCGACGCGCATATCCCGGAAAGCTATATTCGCAATCAGAACCAGCGGATCGACATCTACAAAAAAATTGCATCGATTACATCGTTGCAGGATAGTTACGATGTGGAGGAGGAAATCGAGGACCGCTTCGGGACAATCCCGCCGCCGGTGCGCAACGTAATCGACATTGCGCTGATCAAGGCGGACGCCCATTCGCTCGGTATCACGGAGGTCACGCAGAGCGACAAGGGCATCATGTTCGTGTTTGAGGCAAAGCGGATCGATATGAAGGCGATATCCGGCATCATTGCCAAAAGTAAGGGCAAAGCGCTGTTTTCTGCCGGGGAGCGGCCGTATTTGATGATTCGGGAAACGGCAGATTCACAAAAAGAAACGCTGTCTAATATTAAGTTTTTGTTACAATCGATGAAAGAATTGCAGTCTGTATAAATCTTTGTTATACTATAAGTATTCTATATTTTCCATTTCCTGCGGGAAAGGTATAAGGAGTTGGAGTTTTTGAAAGGGAAAAAGATGATTGCATGGATAGGCGCGCTCGTTCTCTGCGTCGGCGTTTTTGCCGGATGCTCGATGGAGAATACACAGGAAGTATTTAGCGTCAACGGCGAAGCGGTTGGCCGCGGGGAGTTTACGTTCTTTTTGGAAAACATGAAGGCGTTGATTGCGCAGGAGTCGGACCTCGACACAACGGATGAGAGCGTATGGGACACTGCGGAAATCGACAATAAAAAGGCGATCGATGTTGCGAAGGATAAGGCAGTCGAGGATGTCGTTTCACTGCTGGTACAGGTTCAAAAGGCGAAAGAGGAGGGGCTTACGCTCACCGAAGACGACCAGAAAGAGATCAATAAGCAGAAAAACACTTTCGTTCAGCAGTACGGCGGGCAAAACAGCTTCAACGAACAGCTGAAATCGTGGCAGATTTCAGAAGATACGTTTGATGAAATTTTACAGGATTATAAATATGCGTCCAAGCTGCAGGAGAAGTATATGGCAGAAGACGAGAAAATCAACAACATTACGGATGAAGAGATTCAGGCCAAATACGACTCCGAGCATGAAGCGGCGCTCCGGGAGCAGATTTTTGTCAAGCATATCCTGATCATGCCAAAACAGGCGACCGACACCGAGGCGGCTGTGACCGACGAGCAGGCGCAGGCAAAGGCGCAGGAGATTCTCGACCGGATCAATGCCGGGGAGGATTTTGACACGCTCATGCGGGAGTATTCGGACGATGTGGAATCGTCTTTTGAAGGATATAGCTTTACCCATAATGACGGCCAGTTTATCCAGGAGTTTGACGATGCGGCGTATGCTTTGGCGGTTAACGAGGTCAGCGGCATTGTAAAGACCGATAAAGGTTACCACATCATTAAGCGTCTGCCGCTTGAGAACGACGAGTTCCCGGCGCTGGATACTGTGCGCGATACCGTAATCGAGATCATCAAAAGCGAGCGGTACCAGACGATGGTAGCGGAGGAATGGGTTCCGGCTGCAACGGTAGTGACGCAGGAGGAAGTTTTCAACAGCATAAAATAGTTTACCGCCAAAGCGGGGGATGAAAGATGAGAGAAGAGGAAAAGATTTTTGCCGGGGTGCTGTTCTCGCCCGGGAATCCGGAACTGAAACAAATCAAGCTTCGTACGCATAATTTATGCAGCGAGTATAACCGCACCTTTGAGGACGAAACGGAGAAGCGGAGCAGATTGGTGCAGGAGATTTTTGGCGCATTTGGCGAAGCCGGCTTTATCCAGGGGCCGATGTATATCCATTACGGCGTGCATACGAAAATCGGCGACCGGTTTTTCGGTAACTTTAACCTGACGATTCAGGACGATGCGCCGGTTGTGATTGGTTCTGACTGCAATTTTGGGCCGAATGTAACGATCGTGACGCCCGTCCACCCTATGCTCCCGGATGAGCGCAGGATGATTTTGGACAAAGACCGCATTGAGCGTCATATGTGCTATGCAAAGCCCGTGACAATTGGGAACGATTGCTGGTTCGGTGCAAACGTCGTCGTTTGTCCGGGCGTGACGATCGGGGATAACTGTGTGATTGGGGCGGGTAGCGTCGTTGTGAAGGATATACCAGCGAACAGCTTTGCGGCAGGGAACCCTTGCCGCGTAATCCGGACGATCACGGAGGCGGACAGCTTGAAGTATAAGCCCGAGATTTTGGGCGACAACATCATAGAATAGCAAAAGCGCCATACAAACGTATGGCGCTTTATTACGCGCAAAATAATTATACGTCTTTTGTCATTTGTAGATAGTCGAGCAAAGAATAGCCCAAGCGTTCGTAAAGCTTGATTGCGCCGGCATTGCTGCGCGTAACCTCTAAACGGAACCGCTTTGCCGTATCGTGGTATGTCTCGTGCACATAGCCGAGAAGCTTGGAGCCGATGCCTTGCCCGCGGAAGTCGTCCGGAACGTAGAGTTCCTCTACCAGGACGACAAGGCCGCCGACCTCGTTGGAATAGGTAAAGGACAGCAAGGCGTATCCCTTGATGATATCATCCTCTTCGTAGACGTAGCAGGCCGTGTATGGGTCATTCTCGATGCACCGCGTAAATGTGATTGTATAGTTATTGACTGGAACGGCATGCAAGACCGCGCTGGAATGATAAAAGCGGTCAAGCAATGCAAAGAACCGTTCGCGGTCATGGGGTTGCAGTTTCCGTATTGCCATTGGTTTGTTCTCCTTTATACACGATTTATAATTCAAGATAACTGAAATGCATGTAATCCTTTGGGTTGCTCCACTCGTCGCCGCCCCATACAAAGCCGTACTTGGAAAAGATGCTGATCACTTCGCTGTCCGGCGCAATGGAATAGATGTTTTCCTGCGGGAGCCAGAAGCTTCCGATATAGCTTCCGTCCTTATACAAACAGTAGTTTTCGTTGCTGTTGATGTCAATTGCTGTCCCATAGTTGTGGTGGGAATACCGCCCGGACGACATGGTGTCGCGCCATGCGTATGCGCCTACGTCCTTGATGGGGAACTGTTCTTTCCCGTTAAAAATTTCTTCAAAGGCCGCTTTTGTGATGGCGGCGATACTCTTGTGTACGGTCAGCCACGCTGTGGAGGCATACTTTTCTCCGTTTTGATTCACGCGCCAAACATTTACCTCGATCTCCTGCATGGCGCTGTCCGCCGCTTCCTTGGAGTCGAGCGACGTGCCGCCAAAGACGCGCAGTTCCTTTTCCTCCAGCGTATAGACCGGCTTCACATAAGCAAAAATCGTCATGGGAGCGCCGCTGTCCGGCGTGACGAGGATTTTGTACTCCTTTCCAATCCTGACATTTTCAAATGAAAAACTATTTGTATTGCTTGTAATCGTTTTTACATACACGTCCTCATCGGAGTACCAGAAGTTCGACGAGTCGAGATAAATGCCGATCTGATAGGCCGACGCGCCCGCTGCGGCAGGGAATGCGATGTTTAGCGTGCGGTCCTGATAGGAGAGCAGGCTCCCGTCTCCCGTTACAGTTGCGTTCAAGTTTTCATAGTCTGCGGCGTCTGTATTGCCGAGCGGCCCCATACAGTTGGCCTTTTGCTCTTCCGTTGCAAAGGCGTCAAAGCAGCGGTAAATGATGACAATGGCCTGCTCGCGCGTCGTCTGCGCATCTGGCCACAATTCATGATTGCTGATCCCCTTAATAAGCCCGTTTTTCAGGCAAAATACAACGGGATTGATGGCCCAGCTTCTCACGCCGTCCGCGTCTTCATAAGCTGCGAGCTCGTCGACTACATCCTGCCCGGAAACAGACGTATCAATCCCGCACGCAGCGAGCAGGCGGGTGATGATACTTGCCATTTCCTGCCGCGTGATTGCGTCGTCCGGGGCAAAGGTCCCGTCCCCGCGCCCTGTAATCAGCCCGAGGTCAGCCGCATAAAGCACATAGATGTCGTCTGTGTCAGTAAAGTGCGACTGCGCCGTCTGCGGAACAGCCGTCCCCATCATCGCGTTATAGAGCGTGACCGCATAATGGCTGAACTCCTGCCGCGTAATCGGCTGTGTGTAGGATTTCTCCTGCGTGTCCACCGGGATAATATTATATGTGTTTGCCATTGTGATGATCGGCTGCGCCCAGCTGCTCGGCGTAAAGGCCTGTGCCGACGCGCCGACAGCACCGGCGGCCAGCATAGCGCAGGCGCATATGGCTGCGATTGATTTTTTCATCATATGGTTAGCCTCCTCTTATAGAAGTATACCATAAATCCGGGAAGGTGTCACCGTTTGTAACCGTAATTTAATAT
>DVOF01000107.1 GCA_018713805.1 Candidatus Aphodoplasma excrementigallinarum
CAATACCCTTTTCATGAAATGGCATATCAGTTTTCGCCGTATTTAGCCTGTGCACACAAAAAAATAACGGATATCCGATACTTTTCTGTATCCGATATCCGTTATTTTTGCTTTTTATTATTTTGTTTCCGATCTGACCGCCTCCGTCGCTGCGCGGTACGCCTCATACCCAAGCGCGGTATTGATCACCTCAAGGAGCATGTTGGCGGACATACGCTGCGGAAGCCCAAGCCTGCGCAGCAGCGCGCGCCGCTTTTCCGCGCTGTCCGCCCCGCCGGCAAACCCGTCCGCATAGAGGTCCGCCTTCGTGAGCGTGCGGCCGCTGCGCGCCTGCCCCGTTTCTTCTTCTCCGCCGATCACCGTTGCGCCGACCTTTAATAGCGCGTCAATAATCACCTGTTTGTCCATCCCCTCCACACCGAGCAGGCCCTCTTTCGAGGGCGCAGCCTTCCGCCGCTCCTTGCCCGCAATGTCCGGAATAAACGCGTGGCGGATTTTATCACGCGCAATGCCCTGCTTAATGTAATTGCGGATGGCAAACCCCGCCCGGTCCGGGTCAGTCAGCAGGATGATGCCGTTTTTGTCCGCAAGCGTGCGGATCAGCTTCAGCTTTTCTTTATTCTTGAAAATGCCAAAGCCGCCCGTCGTAAGGATGAGCGCATCGACAATGGAGGAAAGCTTCACCTTATCATAATTTCCCTCCACAATGATCGCTTCTTTGATCTTCAGCATGCGCCTTCCCCTTTCAAGCCCGATTTTCTATCGGATTCCATTCTTTTTGTCAAGCCGCAGGTTCCGGAAATAAAGCGCAAGGTCTGTACTGACGATCAGCAAATTTATCACGTAAAAAACAATGACATAGTCCACGCCGTTTACACACTTATTGACAATGCCGGCAATATAGCCGACAATAATCGTAATCAGAAACCCGAGGCTTTTCCCCGTCGTTGTCCGCGCGCGGTACGACTTGATGACCGACATCGGCCACGCCGCAAAAAAGCACAACAGCATGATCACTTCACAAATCCCATACAAGCCTATCGTCCCCTTTTCTTATTTCTCCGCCTTTTTCCGCTCCACCGCTTCATATGCGATACGGTCGAGCAGCCTCTTCTCCTGCTGCGTCATCCCCTCTGGCAAAAAGCCCGCCTCCGCGGCATTTTTGCCGGTAAAGAACGTAAACCACACTGCGCTGAGCAAATACCGCCCCTGCGGGATCTGCGCGTGGAACGTGTCGCGATGCAGCGGGCCAAAGCCCGCCTCCTGCGCCAGACGGAACGCCAGCCCGGACGGGATCTGCCGCGCGCCGCCGAGCTGGCGCGCCGCTTTGTTGTATGCGTCCTCCAACCCGTCATACATCTCCTGCGACGTGGAAAACCCAAGCTCCACCGTCAGCCGCTCGCTGCCGTCCTCGTACGCCCATGTCTGGTGAATGACCTGCTCCGCCCCGGGGCACAGCGCGCGCACGCCGTCGGACAGCTCCTGCAAATACGGCATGTACGTGCCGTAGTCAAAGCTATAGTGGCTCGCCTGCTGGAGCGTCACCACGTCCCACTTCTCCTTTGTCAGCGCCTCGCGCAGCGTGATATGCTTCTCTGTGGAAACGCCGTTGACCTCAAGCACATAGTCGTCCAAATTATTTTTCAAACACCCAGCGTGCCGCTCGAGCGAACAGCCCCCGATCATCAGGTTTTCGCTGTGTATCTCCTCTCCCGCGCTCGCCGCGAGCGTATGCAGATACGCCTGCGCGTCCTGCGCAAAGCTGTTGCCAACCGATATGATTTTCAAACCTTCTCCCCCTCTGCGTATGCCAAACGGGGCGTCTCCGCCCCGCCTGCCGTTTTATTTGAGTTCCATGCCGCCGTCGCCGATGTCGCTTACATAAAACGACGCCGCGTAGCCGATTTTTTTCTCATATTCTTTGCCGACCGTTTCAATGAACCGCTCGACCGCATCCTCGCGCACCAGGCTGACGCTGCATCCGCCAAAGCCCGCGCCCGTCATACGCGAGCCGATCGTGCCGTCGATTTTGAGCGCCTCTTCCACCAGCGTGTCAAGCTCTACGCCCGTCACCTCGTACAAATCGCGTAGCGAATTGTGCGACTGCGTCATCAGCGCGCCAAAGGTCGTAAGGTCGCCGGCCTTGAGCGCCTCCACCGAGCGGAGCACGCGGTCGTCCTCCTCGATGACGTGCTGCGCACGCTTTCTCACCGTTTCGTTTTCAATCAAATGCGCGTTCGCAGCAAACTGCCCGGCCGAAATATCGCCCAGACACGTCGCGCCCGGCACCGCGTCCTTCAAAAGTTCAAACGCCGCCTCGCACTCGCTCCGGCGCTCGTTATACTTCGAGTCGGCAAGCCCGCGCTTCTTGTTCGTATTCGCAATCACCAGCTTATAGCCGTCCATCTTGAGCGGGACAAGGCTGTAGTCGAGGTTTTTGCAGTTCAGGAAAATGGCGTGGTCCTTTTTGCCCATTGCGGATGCAAACTGGTCCATGATGCCGCAGTTTACGCCGGCATATGTATGCTCGGTGCGCTGCGACACCTTCGCCATCTCAATCATGTCGATATCGTTGGGCAAACCCTTTTTCTCATTCGAAAACGTCGCAAACAGAATCGCGGTCGAAACCTCGATCGACGCGGAGCTCGACAGCCCGCCGCCGTACGGGATTGTCCCGTGCGAGAGCATGTCGCACCCTACGATCTCGTAGCCGAGCTTCTCGAGCTCATACGCCACGCCGATCTGGTAGTTGCCCCACTTTAAGTGCTTATACGAATCGAGCTTTGTAATATCCGCCTCCACGCGGTCGGGCAAATCCGTCGCGCACAGATGGATCAGGTTATCGTCGCGCTTGCGCGCAACCACCGTCGTATTCATCGTCAGCGCCGCCGGGAACACATACCCGCCGTTATAGTCCGTATGCTCGCCAATCAGGTTTACACGCCCCGGCGCCATGAACACGCGCAAATCGTCCCTGCTGCCGCCGTAGATGTCGATAAACTGCTGCTTTAACTCCTCTATGGTAAAGTTTTGCATGGAATTATTCTCCTTTTTGTATAAACTTCTTATATGCCGCGCGCAGCTCTTTTGCCTTTTCCTCCGGCGCGGTCGGGTTACAGTGCGCCCAGGCGCCCGTCTCGCTCGAGGCGTTGAACTTCTGTTTATCCGCCGAGCGCATCGGCGGGAAGAACTTGATATGGAAGTGGTAGTACGGCGTATCCTCCTCCACGTTGACCGGATTCTGATACATGCACATCATGTACGGGAACGCATAGTCGAACAGCGAGTCGAGCGTGCCCGCCGTCTCGCGCACGATTTTGGCAAGGTTGTCCTTCTCGCGGTCATTAAACTCCTCCAGCGAGTGCTTATGCGCCTTGCTGATGATGTACATCCCGTACGGATACTCGCTGTAAAACGGCAGAAACGCATAAAAGTCGTCGTTCTCGATAATAATGCGGCTGCCCGCCTCCACCTCGTCATGGAGCATATCGCACAGCAGGCAACGGCCCGTCTGCTCAAAGTGCTCCTTGCTCGCTGCAAGCTCCAGCTCGAGCCGTTTGGGCACAAACGGGTACGCATAAATCTGCCCGTGCGGGTGCGGCATCGTTACGCCGACCACCGCGCCGCGGTTCTCGAAAATGAATATGTATTTGTTCTCGGGGTCCTTTTTCAGCTCGGTGTACCGCTCCGTCCACAAATCCACCAGCTTGCGCACATGCGGCACGCTCAGCTCCGGCAGCGTGACCGTATGCTCGGGCGAGTAGAGGATTACCTCGCACTTGCCGTGCGACGGCTTTACCTTATACAGCTCCGTCGCCACGTCGTCCGGCTCCGGCGGATTGGGCGACAACGCCGGGAAGTCGTTGTCGTACTTTAACACGTCAAAATGGTCCGGCACCTTGCCCGACCCGGGACAAAACGGGCACCAGTCCTTCGGCATCTGCGGCCGGTTCTGCCGGTGCGACGCGATCATAACCCAGTCTTTGATCAGCGGGTTCCATCTAAGCTCTGCCATGATTCTTTAACATTCCTTTCGTGCATACTCTTTTGCTTTCTTAATTTATAATCCGTTTCAAAACAACACTAATACTATACCGTTTTTCGCCGTTTTTGTCAATATCTATCGCGGATTGGCGGGTGCGTCAATGATTGGGAGCGGGGCCTTCTCGCCCGACGCAGCGCGCACATACCCGCCAATCACCTGCTCGCCGTACAAATACAGCACCGCGCAGCCATCTGCCCCCTCCCGCACGGGCGCACACGCATACACCGCTACGCGGTACCCGCGCCAGCTATTCAGGTCAAGCCCGGCGGCGCGGCAAAGCTCGTTTTTCGTTTTATCCGCACGACCAAAAAACAGCGGTATCCACCGTGTGCCGCGGCGCACGACCGTCACCGCGCCGAAGCCCAGCGCGCCCAGGTACTCCGCGCACAAAAGCTCCTGGCGCGCGCGCAGGTAGCCCGGCGTGTCGATGCTGAGCGCCAGAAACACAAGCGTCAGGCACACGATCAGGCACACGCCCACCGTATAGTAAAAGAGTTCCGCACCCTGCATATCGCCCACGCCCTCTTTTGATAAAATTTCCCATGATAAAAAATATGCAGGAATTTCCGCGTTTATTATCCTGTAAACTGCAAAAACTGAATATGCAGGACTGACAAAAGAG
>DVOF01000108.1 GCA_018713805.1 Candidatus Aphodoplasma excrementigallinarum
ATAGCGCAAAATAGTTGCACGGCATGGAAAACCATGTTATAATTTGTCTGTATTATTTTTAGGGAGGGGTAAGTATATGAACTACTATCTGGAGTGCTTCAAAAAGTACGCCACATTCGCAGGGAGGGCGAGAAGAAAGGAATACTGGATGTTTGTCCTGTTTAACGTCATCGCATCCATTGTTCTCAGTATTATCAGCAACCTTTGCCGCATTCCTTTCGTTCTGCCGGCGCTGTATTCACTGGCTGCGCTGATTCCGGGGATATCAGTTGTAGTGCGCCGTCTGCACGACACGGGCCGTTCCGGCGCGTGGTGGTGGATCCAGCTTGTCCCGTTCATCGGAGGAATCTGGCTGCTCGTGCTGATGTGCCTCGATGGGGAACGGAAGGAAAACCAGTATGGGCCGGACCCGAAGGCTGGGGAGTCTGCGGCGCAGGCGTAAGACTTAGGAAACTACATCACGGGGAAAGACGCGGCATTGCCGCGTCTTTTTTTGCGTAAAAAAGGAGATTCTGTCAACCGGTTTTCCATACAAATCATGGACAACCATTCATAAATCCACCCTGCGCGAATATATATAGAAATAGACAAAACAGGAACAAAAGCGAAAGGGTGTGGCGGAATGTGGTACAATGGCAGTAAGGAGGCTGTGCTGGAGCGGCTCGGGACGGGCGTGCGCGCCGGGCTGACGCAGGGGGAGGTTTTGCAGCGGCAGCAGCGGTACGGGAGAAACGAGCTTGCGCATAAAAAGGAGGACAGCCTCCTTGTCCGGTTTTTGGCGCAGTTTCAGGATTATATGGTGATTATTTTGCTCATTGCAGCCGCAATTTCCTTTGCGGTGTCTTTATTCAATGGGGAGGCGGACTTTTTCGACCTAATTATTATTCTGGCTATTGTCGTGCTCAATGCCATGATTGGCGTATTTCAGGAGAGCAAGGCGCAGAAGGCGCTCGAGGCTCTGCAAAAAATGAGCGCGCCGACGGTGACCGTCCTGCGCGGCGGCGAAAAGCAGACGATGAATGCGGACGAGCTTGTGATCGGGGATATCATCTATCTGGAAACGGGCGACCTCGTGCCCGCCGACGCGCGCCTGATTGAGGCCGTTTCCCTGACGTGCGACGAGGCGGCGCTCACCGGCGAGTCCATGGCGGTGGAGAAGGACGCGGCCTTTTGCGCAGAAGGGGAAATCAACATTGCGGACGCAAAGAATATGGTCTTTTCCTCCTGTACGGTCATGAGCGGACATGCTGTCGCGGTCGTTGTAGAGACCGGCATGAATACGCAGGTCGGGAAAATTGCGAAAATGATCATCGAGAGCGAAGCGCCGCAGACGCCGCTCCAGGAGAAGCTGGCCCGGACGGGGAAAACGCTTGGCCTTATGGCGCTTATTATCTGCGGGATCATTTTCCTGATGGGGCTTGTGCGCCGCCTGCCGATCTTTGACATGTTTATGACCTCGATCAGCCTTGCCGTTGCGGCAATCCCGGAGGGGCTGCCGGCCATTGTGACGATCATGCTTGCGCTCGGCGTACAGCGCATGGTAAAAAAGAATGCGATTATCCGCAAGCTGCCGGCGGTTGAAACGCTGGGCAGCGCCAGCGTGATCTGTTCGGACAAGACCGGGACGCTGACCCAGAACAAAATGAGCGTGACGAAGGTGTACGGGAACCGGAGCCTTGCCCTTGATTTGGGCGCGCTGTGCAACAACGACGCAGACCCGACCGAGCGCGCCATTTTGGATGCGGCAAAGCTCGACGGCTGCGAGATCGACCTGCTGCAAAAGCGGTATCTGCGCGTGCGGGAGGTGCCGTTTGACTCCAAAAAGAAGTTTATGGCGACCATACATAAAACGGAGCGCGGTTTCCGCGCCATTGTGAAAGGCGCGCCCGACGTCGTGCTGGGCATGTGTGAGCTGTCGAACATGGCGCGCGAAGAAGTTGAAAAGGCAAATCTTGAAATGGCGCGCTCTGCGCTGCGTGTTTTGGCCGTGGCGTACAAGGATGTATCGTCGGCCGAATGCGAGGTGGAGCGCGGGCTTACCTTTGTCGGTCTGGTCGGGATCATTGACCCGCCGCGTCCGGAAGCCAAAGAAGCGGTTGCCGTCTGCCGCCGGGCAGGGATTAAGCCAGTCATGATTACGGGCGACCACATCGAAACGGCAAAGGCGATCGCCGCACAGATCGGCATCTACCGGGGCGGCGACAAGGCCATGACCGGGGCAGAGCTTAACGCTGTCAGCGACGATGAGCTTTCCATGATGATCGGTGACTACAGCGTATTTGCGCGTGTAACGCCTGAGCATAAGGTGCGGATCGTCAATGCGTTTGAGCGGCGCGGCGAGGTCGTCGCCATGACGGGCGACGGCGTAAACGACGCCCCGGCGCTCAAGGCGGCTGATATCGGCTGTGCAATGGGGCAGAGCGGGACGGACGTATGCAAAGGCGCGGCGGATATGATCCTGTGCGACGACAACTTTTCGACCATTGTATCCGCCGTAAAGGAGGGGCGCGTGATATTTGCCAATATCAAAAAGGCGGTCCACTTTCTTTTATCGAGCAACATGGGCGAGATCGTGACAATCTTTTTTGCCATCCTGATTGGGTGGCAGACGCCGCTTGCCGCGATTCATTTGCTATGGGTCAATTTTATTACCGACTCTCTGCCCGCCATTGCGCTTGGCTTTGAAAAGCCGGACAACGACATCATGGAGAGGAAACCGATCAACCGGAGAAAAGGCCTGTTTGCCGACGGGCTTGGCATGACGATCTTTTTGGAGGGCGTTATGATCGGGACGCTGGCGCTGATTGCGTTCAGCTTTGGCACGCACATTTACGGCGACGTTACGGTCGCGCAGACGATGGCCTTTTGCGTGCTGTGCCTGTCGCAGCTCGTGCATGCGTTCAACATGCGCTCCGGTGAGTCGCTGTTTAAAATTGGATTTTTCAGCAATAAGGTCATGAACTTGGCGTTTGGGGCATGTGTTGCGCTCCAGCTCGCGGTGATTTGTATTTTGCCGCTGTCAAAGGTCTTTAAGGTCGTACCGCTGAGCGGGACGCAGTGGCTTCTGGTCGGATTACTGTCCCTTGCGCCGCTTGTAATCATTGAGCTGGAAAAATTCCTGCAAAAAAAGCTTTCTGCACTCCAGAGCAAGCCAAAACGGAAATTCTTATTTGAAAAATAAAGCAGGAGAAGTTTTCTTTCCCGCCGTACATAGAATTTTGCTGCGCAGGCAAACTATAGGTGAAGCAAAAAGGCGGTGCAAAGATGTTAGTCATACTGATTCGGACATTCCTTCTATATTTACTTGTCGTAATCGCCATGCGCATGATGGGGAAACGGCAGGTCGGGGAGCTGCAGCCGTCGGAGCTTGTCATTGCAATCATGATTTCCGACGTTGCGTCGATCCCGATGCAGAATACAGGGGCTGTCTCTTATACACATC
>DVOF01000109.1 GCA_018713805.1 Candidatus Aphodoplasma excrementigallinarum
CCAAATCCGGGAAACGGTACTCCTCTCGCCCGGGTGGGCGCCGGAGCGGCTGTTTCCCGCGGCGGAGATCGAAGAATGCGTATCGGCAAGCCCGCTGTTCCAGTATAAAATATGGGACGTGCGCCGCGGCGGGCGCTGCGCCACGTACGTCAGGTGCGGCTTCGGCGCGCCGGTGGTGATGGACGCGGTGCTGCTTTTCGGGCTGACGGGACGCTGTAAACGCATGCTGTTTGTCAGCTCGGTGGGCGCAGTCTCGGAGGAAATGGAAATCGGCGACCTCCTTGCGCCGGAGTATTCCGCCGCCGGGGACGGCGCGGGCCGGTATTTGGAGGAGGATTTTTTGCGCGACACGTTCGGGGAAAAGCAGTACCCCGGGCGGGAGCTGTTTGCCCGGCTTGTGGATGCGGCGCGCGCGGCCTGCGCTAAGCATTCTGTCCGCTTTCATATCGGGCGGACGTTCTGCACCGATACGATTGCGGCGCAGTTTGGCCATATAGACAGGATTGTCCAGATGGGGTATGACAGCCTCGACATGGAGAGCGCGGCGGCCTTTAAGGCGGCGAACCTGCTGCAAATCCCGATTGCCGCGCTGCTGAATGTCTCGGATAATTCCGCTGCGGGGAAGTCTTTGATGACGCGCCGCAGCGAGGAGGAAATAAGCCGCCGCCGGTTCGTGAGCCGGGAGGTCATGGCAAATATTTTGACGGAACTACTATAAATAACAGGAGATGGAGAGATGGCGTATACGTTTTCGGGTGGGATACACCCCGACGACCAGAAAAGCTACACCAACCATGTTCCAATTACAGTGTTAGACGGCGTAGGCGAGCATGTATTCCCCTTGCAGCAGCATATCGGGGCGCCGCTCGCGCCAGTCGTAGAAATCGGCGCGCACGTCAAGGTCGGGACGAAGATCGCGGACGCGGAGGCATTCGTGTCGGTTCCGCTGCACAGCTCGGTTTCCGGTACGGTGAAGGCGATTGAGAAGCGGCTGCACCCGAGCGGCGTGCCGGTCATGAGCGTCGTGGTCGAAAACGACGGCCTGTATGAGCTTGACGAGCATGTGCGCCCAAAGGGGAAGCTGACGGACCTGTCGCCGGACGACATCCGTAAAATCGTGCGGGAAGCGGGCATCGTCGGCATGGGGGGCGCGGGCTTCCCGACGCATGTGAAGCTTTCGCCGCCGAAGGAGAAGAAGATCGAGCACGTGATTGTGAACGGGGCGGAGTGCGAGCCGTACCTGACGAGCGACCACCGCGTCCTGCTGGAGACGCCGGATTTGGTGCTGTTCGGGCTGCAAGCGGTCATGCGCGTGTTCGGGCTGGATACGGGCCATATTGCGATCGAGCAGAACAAGCCCGACGCAATATTGCTGATCGAGAAAAAATTGAGCGAGTATCCGGGCATAAAGCTGTGCGAGCTGCGGACGAAGTACCCGCAGGGCGCGGAAAAGCAGCTCATCAAGGCGATCACCGGGCGCGAGGTGCCGTCGGGCGGGCTGCCGGCGGACGTTGGAGCCGTAGTCGTCAACGTCGACACGGCGGCCGCCATTGCAATGGCAATCCAGAAGGGGATGCCGTCCATCCGGCGGATCGTGACCGTGTCGGGCGACGCGGTGGCCCGGCCGGCGAACTTTGAGGTAAAGCTGGGCGTGCCGTTCCGGCATTTGTTTGAAAAGGCCGGCGGCTTTAAAAAGGAGCCGGAAAAGATCATTATGGGCGGCCCGATGATGGGCCAGGCGCAGGTATCGCTCGACATCCCGGTTGTGAAGGGCACGTCGGCGCTGCTGGCGTTCAGCGAGGATATGACGGTCTATGACGAGAGCGCGGCATGTATGCGCTGCGGGAAGTGCGTAAAGGCCTGCCCCATGCGTTTGATGCCGCTGTACCTGAACATGTACGCGCAGATCGGCGACTGGGAGATGTGTGACAAATACCACATCCTCGACTGTATCGAGTGCGGCGCGTGCTCGTATCTGTGCCCGGGGCGGCAGCACCCGGTGCAGAACCTGCGGATCGCAAAGCAGAAGGTGCTGGAAATAAAACGCGCACAGGCTGCGGCCGCACAGAACAAATAGACGGGAACGGAGGGAGAAGGGAACATGGCGGACCAGAAATTTGTTGTTTCTTCATCGCCGCATATTTCCACTTCGGAAAGTACGCGCATGATCATGGTAGATGTGATCATCGCGCTGATGCCGGCGCTGATTGCCGGATGCTTTTACTTTGGCCTGCGCGCGCTTGCGGTCACGTGTGTCAGCGTGGTCTCCTGCGTGGCGGCGGAATATGTGTATCAATGGTTATACAGGGGGTTTTTGATTCGCGGCAAGCAGCAGACGACGCTGTCCGACGCGCTGCGCAAGTCCGCGCATAAAACGGACGTGGGCGACCTGAGCGCAGTTGTGACTGGCCTTTTGCTGGCGTTTAACCTGCCGGTGACGATCCCGTACTGGATGGTCGTGGTCGGGGACGTGTTTGCAATTGTGATCGTAAAGCAGCTCTTTGGCGGCATTGGGAAAAACTTCGTAAATCCCGCGCTGGCGGCGCGCGCGTTCATGCTGGCTTCGTGGCCGGTTGCAATGACGTCGTTCGTGTCGCCGGTGATGAATTTTGCCGCGTACATAAACCCGGTGGACGCTACGACAAGCGCGACGCCGCTCGCTATTATGAAAGAAGGGCTGGAGAGCGCGGCCGCGCCGTCGCTCTACGATGCGTTTTTGGGCCGGATCGGCGGCTGCATTGGCGAAACGGCGACGCTTCTGCTGATTGTGGGTGGTATTTATCTGTTAGTCCGCCGCGTGATCGACGCGCGGATCCCGCTCGCCTACCTGGGTACGTTTGCTGTTCTGGTGTTTTTCTTCGGCCAGCAGCCGTTCAGTTTGAATTTTGTGCTCTATAACCTTTGCACGGGCGGCGTTATGCTCGGCGCGATTTTTATGGCGACGGACTATGTGACGACGCCGACAACAAAGATGGGCCATATCCTGTTTGGGGTCGGGTGCGGCATCCTGACGTTTGTGATCCGCCGTTTCGGCGGGTATCCGGAGGGTACGAGCTATGCGATCCTCCTGATGAACGTCGTTGCGCCCCTGATTGACAAATACGTCCATCCCAGGGCGTTTGGGGAGGTGGCAAAGCGTGGCTGAGGAGAGAAAGGACATTCTGCGCTATGCGCTGATACTGTTTGCCATTACGGCTGTCGTCGCCGGCCTGCTGGCTGGGGTGAACCTGCTGACGAAAGAAACCATCGCGCAAAACGATGTTTTGGCGGAGCAGGAGGCGCTCCGCGAGGTCATGCCGGAGGCGGCGTCCTTTGAAGCGCTTGACGCGGAAACGGCGGCGCTCTATGGCGTAGACGCGGTTTACACCGCGGCGGCGGCTGACGGCGCCGCGCAGGGCTACTGCGTGAAGGTGTCGGAGAATGGTTACGGTGGCGTAATCCAGGCTGTGGTCGGCGTCGACGCGGCGGGCCATGTGAGCGGCGTGAGCATTATTTCCCATTCCGAAACGCCGGGCCTTGGCGCAAATATTGAAAAGGACAGCTTCCGGGAGCAGTATACCGGACAAGGGGCAGTTGAAGTTGTAAAGGCCGGCGCGCAGGAAGGCGAGATTAATGCCGTTTCCGGCGCGACGATCAGTTCGAAGGCGCTGACAGCCGGCGTAAATAAGGCGGTCGAGGTTGCGTCCCAGCTTCAGGGCGGCGCGCCGCCAACACCGGAAACGCCAGAAGGGGAGGAGGCCGGCACCGATGAATAAAGGAAATAAGTACGGTAAGGTTTTGCTCAACGGCCTGATTACCGAAAATCCGACGCTGGTGCAGCTCATTGGCATGTGCCCGACGCTCGCGGTTACGACGACGCTGCAAAACGGCGTCACGATGGGGATTGCGGCGACGCTGGTGCTGACTGCCTCCAATGTCGCGATTTCGCTTTTGCGCAAATTCATCCCGGACAAGATTCGTATCGCGGCCTATGTCGTGATCATCGCGGGGTTTGTGTCGATCATCGAAATGCTTTTAAAGGCGTATCTGCCGGATTTGTCGGCAAGCCTGGGGATTTTTATTCCGCTTATCGTTGTAAACTGTATCATCCTTGCGCGCGCAGAGGCATTCGCGTCGAAGAATCCGGTCGGGCTTTCTGCGCTAGACGGGCTTGGCATGGGGCTGGGCTTTACGGCTGCGCTAATGATCATATCCAGTATCCGGGAGATTCTCGGCTCCGGTACGATCTGGGGCGTAAACATCGCGGGCGCAGTTACGCCTATGACGATGTTTATCCTCCCGCCCGGCGGGTTTTTGGTGCTGGGGCTCGTGATCGCGGTGATTCAGCTCATACGCGCCCAGCACAAAAAGAGAAAGGGCGGTGACGCATAATGGCAGAGCTGTTTACCATTTCGCTGACCGCGATTTTAATTGAGAATTTTGTGCTGGTAAAGTTTTTGGGTATCTGCCCGTTTTTGGGCGTGTCAAAGCGCGTAGACACGGCGCTTGGCATGGGGTGCGCAGTGGCGTTCGTCATGACGCTGGCGTCGGCGCTGACATATGTGGTCTGGACGTACCTGCTTGTCCCGGCGCATCTGGAATATTTGCAGACGATTGCGTTCATCCTTGTCATCGCCGTACTGGTACAGTTTGTGGAGATGGTCCTGCGCAAGATGATGCCGTCGCTTTATGCGGCGCTCGGGATTTATCTGCCGCTGATTACGACGAACTGCGCCGTACTCGGCGTAGCCATCCTCAACATTGACAATGGGTACAACTTTATCAGCTCGGTTGTGTACGGGTTTACGGCGGCAGTCGGCTTCACCCTTGCGATCGTGCTGTTTGCCGGCGTACGGGAGCGGACGGTTTTTTCTAACCCGCCGAAGTGTATGGAGGGCTTCCCGATTGCGCTTGTGAGCGCGGGGCTGATTGCTCTGGCGTTTATGGGCTTTTCCGGTTTTCAAATCTGACGTGTGGGGTGCTGCGATATGGGAGAGGTATTGATTGCCCTGGCCATTTTGGGCGGCCTGGGGCTGTTGTTCGGCGCGCTGCTCGGGGTTGCGTCCATCGCATTCCGGGTCAGGGAGGACGAACGGGTTGAACAAATTATTGCCTGCCTGCCGGGTGCAAACTGCGGCGGCTGCGGCTATGCCGGGTGCGCAAATTTTGCGCAGGCGGTCGTGGACGGCGCGGCGGCTGTAGGCGGCTGCCCGGTCAGCAACGCCGCGCAGAAGGCGCAGATTGCAGAAGTGATGGGGCAGGCTGCGCAGGAGAGCGAGAAGCTTTGCGCCACCGTGCTGTGCAGCGGGGCGTATGGCGTTGCGGAGGAAAAATACAAATATTATGGGATCGACGACTGTAATGCGGCCGCGCGGCTTGGCGGCGGGCAAAAGCAGTGTGAATATGCCTGCCTTGGCCTTGGCACATGCGTCAAGGTATGTAAGTTTGACGCTATTCACGTTAAAGACGGCGTGGCGAAGGTGGACCGCGATAAGTGTACGGCCTGTGGCATGTGCGTGAAGGCATGCCCGAAGCATGTGATCGAGCTGGTTCCTGCGGACGCGCAGCGGATTGTGATGTGTAAATCGCAGGAAAAGGGTCCTGCGGTAACCAAAGCGTGCCGCGTGGGATGTATCGGGTGCCGGCTGTGCGTGAAGGCCTGCCCGGTGGACGCCATCCAGGTAGAACATAACCTTGCAAAGATCGATTATAAGAAGTGTATCGACTGCGGCATGTGCAAGGAGAAGTGTCCGCGCGGAATCATTGCGTAAGGAGGAGTACTATGTATTTTACAGAAATATTCGGCCCGCTCAAGTGGCATATACTTGCCTGCGTCGTTGTGTTTTACGGCGTGCCGGCCCTGCAATACGTCGTGCCGGAGCAGTACGGTATGGCGGTATATCTGATTGCCGGAGTGCTGGCCGTGCTCGTCATTGCGGCGACCTGCATTATCTTGACGATCCGGGAAGGGTTTAAGTGGTATTATCCGCTTATTGTAATCTTTTTGTATGTTCCCTCTATGATGATGTATTATGATTCCTCCATGCTGGGCAACGTTGTTGCGTATCTTTGCCTGGCTTATGTCAGCCAGGGCATGGGATTTATTATTGGGAAAATCATTGAGCGGAACCGGTAGCATCTAAAAGGGGCGTACGCATGAAGCGCCCTTTTTCTTTTGCTGTTTTGTATTTAAAGGTTGACAGAGTATGGAAAGAAAGCTATAATTAGGTATAATTTGAGACTGGAGGGATCGCTGATGGCGATGAATGAGGCGTTTGTATTTGCGAAGGACCGCGAATTTGAGGATCAGGGCGGCGGTGTGAAGCGTAGGATTTTGGCCTACGGGGACAACATGATGCAGGTGGAGGTACATTTTGAAAAGGGCGCAGTCGGCGCGGTGCACAGCCATCCGCATACGCAGCTTACGCATGTGCTGGAAGGCGCGTTTGAGTTTACGATCGGCGGCGAAAAGCAGGTTGTAAGGAAGGGCGACACGCTGTATAAAGTGCCGAATATCCCGCATGGATGCGTTTGCTTGGAAAAGGGTATCCTGCTCGACACCTTTGCTCCATATCGGGAGGACTTCTTGAAATAAATACAAAAAAGAGCGTTTTCGGCGCTCTTTTTTACGAAAGCTGAGTTCTTCGTTTGCGGTATTCCGCTGGGGACAGGCCAAATTTTTCCTTGAATCGTCTGGAAAAGTATTGGACCGACGAATACCCTACGGTTTTTGCGATTTCGCTGACGGGGAGGTTGGTCATCGTGAGCAGACGGACAGCCAGGTCAAGCTTTGTCTGTGTCAGACGCTGCTCAAAGGACATGCCGTATTGCTTTTTGACCAGCCGGGCAGCCTGCTTTGTGCTGAGCTGGAGCTGGGCGGCCAGCTTTTCCAGCGTCGTGCCTGCGGCGGACCAGAGCATGTGGGAGTCTAAAATGGTCGCGCGCCGTTCCTCGAGAGATTTTGCCGGGAGCGGCCTGTCAATACGTGCCGGGCCGCATGCGGAACGCACAGTTTCAATCAGGAGCTGCAAAATGCAGGAGGAAATGTTGCTGTAGCAGCCGATTGCCTGTGTGTTTGCCTCCTCGGCAAGGCGGTTCCAGAGCCGGAAGCATTCTTTGCTGCCTGTGCCAGCCCAGAAGCGGATTTCGCTTAATTTGTCAAGGACATAGTCGGCCCCGTAGCTGCTGTGTTCTCCGGTTCCGGATTTGGTGCGCAGGAGTTCAAAACCGAGGCAGTATTCCATCAACACGTCACCCGGGTCGCTGATTTGTTCGTGCTCGACGTCCGGGCCGGTGATATAGATCATGCCTTCCTGAACACTGTGCTGTGTATTGCGCAGCCGCACCGTGCCTTTCCCGCCGGTGACATAGTGGATCTCAAACCCTTTGTGAAAATGGTTATCTATATAATATAGGTAGGGACTCAGATGGATCGCCTGTACGTTGATGTGATAGCTTTCGGTTTTGATTTTCAGCGATATATTATCAAGGCTAAAATAAATGCTGTCCATGAAACGGCTCCTTTTTGTCAGTATAGTAGTATCATACGGATTTTTTTCGTAGAAGTCAAGAAGAATTTTGCAATATTCGGACATGATAGAGACAGTTTGTCCTTTTTGTTATTGTTTTC
>DVOF01000110.1 GCA_018713805.1 Candidatus Aphodoplasma excrementigallinarum
ATAGAAGGGGTGAACGCCATGTTATTTGCAAAAGCAAAAGACCCCGCTTTCTGGAAGAAAGCCGCCGAAAGCCCGGACTATCAAAATCTAATTGACGAGCTGTTATATCTTTACAATACATACTGCCAGGAGGAGATTCCCATCCTGCGCTACAGCAACTATAAAATCTTTTACGGGAGCGGCTCGCGCAAGGAGCACGAGGTTCCCTATTTCCAACGGCGTACGCAGCTCAACACCTGCGCCATGCTCTGCCTGCTCTACCCCGAGCAGCCGGAATACCTTGAAAAACTGCAGGATATTATCTGGGCGATCTGCGACGAATATTGCTGGGCGATGCCGGCGCATGTAACCGACATAGAGCACAATGACAATGCGTTTTTAGACCTGTTTGCCTGCGAGACTGGCTTTGCCCTCAGCGAGATTGCGTACCTGCTCGGCGAGCGCTTTGACCCGCTCGTGAATGCGAGGATTGAGGCCGAGCTGAACCGGCGCGTTATTGACTCGTTTTTGAACCGGCGTTTTGGCTTTGAAACCATGACGAACAACTGGGCGGCCGTCTGCGCCGGCAGCGTCGCCATTACGTTTATGTACCGGCGGCCCGACCTGTTTAGCTCCATCAAACCGCGCATCGACGCGGCGGTCGAGTGCTTTTTGTCGAGCTACAAGGCGGACGGCGTATGCCGCGAGGGGCTTGGTTACTGGACTTATGGCTTTGGGTTCTTCACCTATTACGCCGACCTGCTTCGCCAGTTCTCGGGCGGCGAATACGACTATTTCAAGCAGGAGCGTATCCGCACGATTGCGACGTTCCAGCAAAAGATGTTTTTGCAAAACAATATAACGGTCAGCTTTGCCGACGGATCGATCACCGGGTCGCACACGCTTGGGCTGAGCCACTTTTTAAGGGCGGAGTACCCGGACGACGTCGTTGTCCCGCCCGCAAAGTACCGCTCGACGCGCGTCGGAGGCGGGGGCGACGGCGCGGCGCGCTGGTGCCATGTAATCCGCTCGTTTGTGTTCCTTGACCCAGCGTTCAACACGGAAACGGAGCCGGAAGCGGCAGAGTATTACATGCCGGAGTCGGCCTGGTATATCAAAAAGACGCCGCGCTATGCCATTGCGGCAAAAGCGGGCGACAACGACGAGCCGCATAACCACAACGACGTTGGCTCCTTCCTGTTTGTCACGGGCGGGGAGCAGGCGCTCTGCGACCTCGGCGCGGGCGAATATACGCGCCAGTATTTCCGCCCGGAAACGCGATATACCATCTTCTGCAACAGTTCTGTCAGCCACAATGTGCCGATCATAAACGGGACGGCGCAAAAGGAAGGCGCAGAGCATAAAGGGACGATGCGCGTCGACGGCGGCGTTGTGACCATGGAGTTTGCCGCCGCGTATGAGGTCGCCGGCCTGAAAACACTGACCCGTACCATCGACACGCGGGAGGATAAAATCCTGTTACACGACTGCTTTGTTTCCGATTCGCCTTTTAAAGAAATCCGGGAACGCTTTGTCAGCAAGGAAAAGCCGATCGTGTCCGGCTCTGCCGTTACGGTAGGCGGCGCTGTCATCCGCATTCCGGCGGGCTGCGCGTCGGTTTCCGTTTCAGAACAGGAGGCAGGCATGCACAACATCCATAAAGGGTGCGGAAAGGAAACCGTGTACTGTATCGACTTTATCCTGCATGACGGGCAGACCTCGTTTGACGCAGAAATCGGCGTCATAGAATAATGCATTACGAAATGGAGTGGCAATATGCCGAGATTTTTTATCGATAAAAGCGCGGTAAACGGCGACACCGCCATGATCACGGGCGATGACGCACGCCATATCCGCAAAGTGCTCCGTATGCGGCCAGGAGAGCCGCTTACGCTGTGCGACGGCTGCGGGACCGACTACGAGGCGGAGATCGCCGCCCTGTCGGACGAGGCAGTTGCAACCGTAATCCGCTCAGCGCACCCGAACGGGTCGGAGCCGGAGGTGCAGATTACCCTGTATCAGGCGCTTCCGAAGGCCGGGAAGATGGAATATATCATACAAAAATGCACGGAATTAGGAATTTGTAAAATTATACCTTGCATTATGGAGCGATGTGTTGTAAAATTAAATAGTCAGTCTGATGCCGCCAAAAAAACAAAGCGGTATCAGAGTATCTCCTATGCGGCGGCAAAGCAGTCCCAGCGCGGCGTTGTCCCAGCTGTTGGCGAGCCGGTTTCTCTGGCGGAGGCGCTTGAGCAGATGAAGGGATACGATTTATCCTTTGTCCCCTATGAGAGCGAGGACGGCACGACGCTCAAAGACGTTCTGACAAAGGCGGACGGCGTCAGGACAGCAGCCTTTTTAATTGGGCCGGAGGGCGGCATCAGCGGACAGGAGCTTGCCGCAATCAAGAACGCGGCCTTCCCCACTGTGACGCTCGGGAAACGCATTTTGCGGACGGAGACGGCCGGGGAAGCGGTGCTTTCGATGATGAACTACGAATTTTTTCTGTAAGTTTTCTTATTACGAAGTACATAAGTACACAA
>DVOF01000111.1 GCA_018713805.1 Candidatus Aphodoplasma excrementigallinarum
TTCTGGGATTATCTGCTATAATAAGATTATCATTCAGAAGTACGAGGAACATGCCATGTATGAAACGGAACAAAAGATAGAAAAAGCAATCCTTTGCGGCGTACACACGGGTAGCGGCGACGCGCTCCGCGATACGACGGAGGAGTCGATCGCCGAGCTGGAGGAGCTGGCGCGGACGGCGGGCGTCGAGGTCGTGGGCTATCTGGTGCAGAACAAAAAGTCGCCGGACGCGGCGACGTATATCGGCGACGGGAAGCTCGACGAACTGAAAGCCGCGGCCGACGGGCTGGGGGCGGAAACGGTGATTTTTGACGACGAGCTTTCCCCCGTGCAGGTACGCAACATCTCCGACCATCTGGGGTGTAAGGTGATTGACCGCACGACGCTGATTCTCGACATTTTTGCCATGCGCGCGGCGACAAAAGAGGGCAAAATCCAGGTCGAGCTGGCGCAGCTGCGCTACATGCTGCCGCGCCTGACGGGGATGGGACAGGCGCTGTCGCGGCTCGGCGGCGGCATTGGCACGCGCGGCCCGGGCGAAACGAAGCTCGAAACCGACCGACGGCATATCCGGCGGCGGATTGAGTTTTTGTCCGACGAGCTGAAAGAAGTGGAGAAGCACCGCAGCCTGCTGCGCGCGCGGCGCAAAAAGGACAACAAGACCGTGGTGGCGCTCGTCGGCTATACGAATGCCGGTAAGTCGACGCTGCTGAATTTGCTGACCGGGGCGCAGGCGCTGGCGGAGGACAAGCTGTTCGCCACGCTCGACCCGACCCAGCGCAGCCTTACGCTGTCCGACAACCGGGAGCTTCTGCTCGTCGACACGGTCGGCTTTATCCGTAAGCTGCCGCACCACCTCGTCAAGGCGTTCAAGTCTACGCTGGAGGAGGCGGCGTTGGCCGATGTGCTGCTGCATGTGATCGACGTGTCCAACGACGAGTATCAGAGCCATATCGAGGTCGTTGAGCAGATTTTGCAGGAGCTTGGCGCAGGCGGGAAGCCGACGATCGCCGTTTTGAACAAGATGGATTTGGCACAGGAAAAAGTTATTCCCAATGCGATTGCCTCCTGCGTGCGGACCGTGCCCATATCCGCTGCGGAACAGACGGGCATTGACGCGCTGCTCGAGGCAATCGAGGAGGTCGCGCCGGGCAGGAAGCGGGAGGTTGCGCTCTGCATCCCATACAGCGCGGCGCGGCTCGTGTCTGATTTGCATGAAAACCAGGTCGTTTTGCACGAGGAATACGCAGAGACGGGCGTGCTTGTCACCGCGCTTGTCGACGCGGCATGTTATCATGCGGTGCGCCAATATGTGACGGACAGGCAGGTGTAGCGGATGAAGCCGGTTTATAAAACGATTGCGCACGAGGCGAGCGCGTCCATGATCGAGCGGCGCTCGCGCTTTATTGCGACGGCGCGGCCCGCCGCCACAGAGGAGGAGGCGCTTGCGCTGATTGCGCAGATGCGCGCGCAGTACCACGACGCGACGCACAACGTATATGCTTACATCATTGGCGAGAACAACATTATGCGCTACAGCGACGACGGCGAGCCGTCCGGCACAGCCGGCGTCCCGGTGCTCGAGGTGCTCCGCAAGGAGGGGCTGATCGACGTTGCCGTGGTAGTGACGCGCTACTTTGGCGGGATACTGCTCGGCGCGGGCGGCCTGGTACGCGCCTATGGCGCATGCGCGAAGCTGGGGATCGACGCTGCCGGCATTGTGACGCGGACGCTGTGCGACATTGTGCGCCTCGACTGCGACTATGCAACGTTTGGCAAGGTGCAGTACGAGACGCTGGGCGGCGGCTACCAGGTCAAGGACACGGTCTATGGCGGCTCCGTCAGCTTCTACGTGTATACGAAGGCCGATGAAACGCAGCAATACATAGAAAAAATGCGCGACCTCACGAATGCGCGCGTGCTGTGCGAGGTGGTCGGGCGCGAGTATGTTGACTTGTGAAATATTTGTTAATAAATTGAAAATTGACGTATAATTCTATTGACAGATGCAGAGAAATAAAATATCATTAAGATAGACAGAAAGTAAGGCAAAAGGAGGGAATATCAATGGGAAACAATGTGATTGAGATAACGAAGGATAATTTTGAAAGCGAAGTGCTTGGCTCTGATGTGCCGGTGCTCGTGGATTTTTGGGCCGTATGGTGCGGGCCGTGTAAAATGGTTTCGCCGCTTATCGACGAACTGGCGGACGACTTTATAGGCCGCGCGAAGGTCGGCAAGATTAACGTGGACGAGCAGATGGAGCTTGCAGAAAAGTTCAAGGTCATGACGATTCCGACGATTATGATTTTCAAAAACGGGGAAGTTGCAGATAAGTCGGTGGGCGCGAGATCGAAGGCCGACTTTGCGCAAATGCTGGAGAGCCAGCTCTAAGCAAAATTAGGAAAATAAGGGGGTTGGCGAAGGCCAGACCCCCTTTGATTTTTTACCGACAGGAGGGGAGTTTCATGAAAAAAAGTTATAAGTCTCTTTTATGTGTGATAATGGCGGTTATGCTGGCGGTGGGCGGATGCCTGCCCGCATTGGCGGATATGGGCTCCTTTGCCAAAGAGCGGGCGTACATAGACGGAACCTTCACGGATATCAGCGAAAGCGACTGGTTTTACAGCGAGGTCGTAAACGCCTATGAGTACGGGATTGCAAACGGTACAAGCGAAGATAAGTTCCAGCCGTACGACCTGATCAGCGTGGCGGAGGTGGTTGCGTTTGCCGCGCGGATACACAGCATTTACCAGGACGACGGCGCGGACTTTACCGCCTCTGAGGATGAAGCGTGGTATATGCCGGAGGTGGACTATGCAGTCGAGAACGGCCTGATCGCGGAGGATGCCTTTACGGGCAGCTATGAAAAGCCGGCAACGCGGGCGCAGGCCGCGTATATCCTGGCAAATAGCCTGCCGTTTACGGAGTTTTCCAACATCAATACGAGTATCAGCGGCCTGCCGGACGTGCAGGTTGCCGACGAATATTATAACGAGATTATTATGCTCTACCGCGCGGGCGTCCTGTCCGGTAAGGATGAGTACGGGACGTTTTCCCCGACGGAGAACATAACCCGTGCGGAAGTGACGGCGACAATCAACCGGATCATTGACCCGTCACAGCGGCGGACGTTTACGCTTACGCCGTACCCATCTGAGAACAATACGCAGCAGACGACCGAGTACGACGCGGTCGCAGTGGCAAGCCAGGCGAGCCCAAGCGTATTCTATATCGAAATCTATGACAGGAACCAGCGTGCGCTCGGCTCCGGGAGCGGGTTCTTCATTGCGGAGGACGGCACGGCGGTAACGAACTACCATGTGATTGAGGACGCTTATTATGCCAAGGTACGGACTACGGATGGCAATGTGTATGATGTGACGAGTGTCATCGGTTATGACGAGGCGAACGACCTTGCAATCCTTCAGGTCGACGGGAGCGGCTTCCCGTATCTGGAGCTGGCGGACTCGGACGAGGTGAAGAACGGACAGACGATTTACTGTGTCGGAAGCCCGCTGGGGCTGGAGAACAGTATCTCAGAGGGCGTGGTGTCGAACGCGCTTCGCACCATTAACGGGCAGGCGTATATCCAGATTACAGCCCCGATCTCGTCGGGCAGCAGCGGCGGCGCGGTGCTTGACACGAGCTGCCGGGTAATCGGCGTATCGGCTGCCGGGATTGAGGACGGGCAGAACATCAATCTGGCGATCCCGTCGAATTTGATTAATGAAGTGGCGCGCGACAAGAACATTTCCCTTTATGAAATGCAGACGACGCAGACCGGCGCAGAGGGCGGACAGGCATTCTTCTACGCCGACAACTCCCAGGTGCCCGACTACGGCTATATCACCGGCTATACCGAAGTAGCAAGCGATACAGATGCAAATGGCTCGGTTGCGCGCTTGTATCCGTATAGTGCAGAAGGATTTATGCTATACTCCCAGATTATGCTGGAAACGGGATATTCATTAGTGAGTCAGTATCGACCTGGTACAGATATTACGATGCTTTGTCGTGGATTTAGGCGCGACGATACATTTGTTACGGTGGTTGCAGACCCTTCTGATGGAGTTATCAGCATTTTATATAATAAAGAAAATTAAATTAGGAGATAAAAATGGAAAACGTATTTGAGCGGATATACGCCGTTGTGCGCCAAATCCCGCCCGGGCGGGTGGCGACCTATGGGCAGGTTGCGGCGCGGGCGGGCAACCCGCGCTGGGCGCGCGTGGTCGGCTATGCCCTGCATGTCAATCCGGATCCGGGCGTAATCCCGTGCCACCGGGTCGTGAACCGCTTCGGCGAAACGTCGAAGGCGTTCGCCTTTGGCGGCGAGGATGTGCAGCGCAGGCTGCTGGAGGACGAGGGCGTCCGCTTTACGGCGGAGGGCCGGGTCGATCTGAAACGATATTTATGGTAAGAGGGAAGCCCCTGCCGGCAGATATTCATAGCTTTGACGGCTATGCATTTGCCGGCGGGGGCTTCTTGACGATTGAATCATTTTGTATTATACTGTATTATAGGAAAAATTGTGTAGAAGAACGAAGGGGGTTAACCGGATGGAGTACAGAAAACTGTGGGGGACAGAGGAGAAGGTTTCCCTTCTCGGCATGGGATGTATGCGTTTCCCGACCGTTGGGGACACCGGCGAGATCGACGAGGCGGAGGCGCAGAAGATCGTCGATTATGCGTATGAACATGGCGTGAATTACTTTGATACGGCGTTTATGTACCACGGCGGCAAGTCGGAAGGGTTTATCGGCCGCGCGCTGAAAAAGTACCCGCGTGAGAGTTATAACCTGATTACGAAAATGCCGGGCTGGGAGATTACAAAGCCGTCGGATGTGGAGCGGATTTTCAACCTCCAGCTTTCGCGCTGCGGCGTCGATTATTTTGACTTTTATCTCTGCCACTCGGTACGGGAAAACAACTTTGCGTTTTATGAGGACAACCACGTGTTCGAGTTTTTGACCGAGATGAAAAAGCAGGGCAAGGTACGCCACATCGGGTTTTCGTTCCACGATACGCCGGAGGTGCTCGAGAAGGTCATTGACAAATATCCGTGGGAATTTGTCCAGATACAGCTCAACTACCTCGATTGGGAGCTACAGGACGCAAAGCGGCAGTACGAGATCATCAAGAGCCGCGGCATCCAGTGCATTATCATGGAGCCGGTGCGCGGCGGCGCGCTTGCCGACCTGTGCCCGGAGGCCAATGAGCTGCTTTTGCAGGCGCAGCCGGATAAGAGCATTGCCTCGTGGGCGATCCGCTATGCGGCAAGCCTGGACAACGTGCTGACTGTGTTGTCAGGTATGACGAGCATGGAGCAGGTCAAGGACAACGTGGCGACGCTGTCGGCGTTTGCGCCGCTCACGGACGCGGAGCGGAGCGTGCTGGGCAAGGCGCTCGACATCTATAAGAAAAAGGACACCGTACCGTGTACTGGTTGCCGCTATTGTATGGACTGCCCGTTCGGGGTCGATATCCCGGGCGTGTTTGCGGCGTTTAACGAATACATAATCGGCGGCAGGAAGGCGCAGCCGTTCCTGCATGCGTATGGCGTGCTGGAGCGGGACAAGGCCTCGGCGGAGTATTGTAAATCGTGCGGCAAGTGCATGAAGCTATGTCCGCAGGCAATCGGGATTCCGGAGAAGATGCGCTTTATCGCCGGGCAGGTCAGCGAGTTAAAAAAATAACGAGCAGTTTTTGCCGTTAGCCCCTTGATTATTCGGGGGTATATGGTATAATAAATACTGTGAAACAATTGGTAAAACTTACAGGAGGGATAAAAAATGGACATGCTTAGCAAGTTTTCATTGGAGGGGAAGGTTGCCCTCGTAACGGGCGCATCCTACGGGATCGGCTTTGCAATCGCGAGCGCATATGCCGCTGCGGGTGCGACAATCGTATTTAACGATATCAATCAGGAGTTGGTTGACAAGGGTCTTGCCTCTTATAAGGAGATTGGCGTGGATGCGCATGGCTATGTGTGCGACGTTACGGATGAGGCTGCAGTTGCATCCTTTATTAAGACGGTGGAGAAGGAAGTTGGCGTGATTGACATTCTGGTCAACAATGCCGGTATCATCAAACGCATCCCGATGTGCGAGATGAGCGCGGAAGACTTCCGCAAGGTAATCGACATTGACCTGAACGGGCCGTTTATCGTATCGAAGGCGGTTATCCCGTCGATGATCAAAAAGGGCGGCGGCAAGATCATCAACATCTGCTCGATGATGAGCGAGCTCGGCCGTGAGACGGTTTCGGCATATGCGGCTGCAAAGGGCGGCCTGAAGATGCTGACGCGTAACATTGCGTCCGAGTACGGTGAGTACAATATCCAGTGCAACGGCATTGGGCCGGGTTACATCGCAACGCCGCAGACGGCTCCGCTGCGCGAACGGCAGGCCGACGGGTCGCGGCATCCGTTTGATTCGTTTATCATTGCAAAGACGCCGGCTGCGCGCTGGGGGGAGACGTCCGACCTGATGGGGCCGGCGGTGTTCCTCGCTTCGGAAGCGTCGGACTTTGTAAACGGGCATATCCTCTATGTGGACGGCGGTATCCTGGCTTATATCGGGAAGCAGCCGCAATAAGGAAAGACTTAAAAAGGGATACCGCAGGGTATCCCTTTTTTACAGCATAAAACGGAAAGGAGAATGCAGCCTATGCTGGAAACTGTGATTTATCGGCTGGTGCGGCTCGACGGCGACTATGCCGTGCTCGAATCGGAAGACGGCAATGAAAACCGGGTCGCCCACGCGCTCCTGCCGCCAGAGGCGGACGAGGGCAATATTATCAAATGGGAGAATTTATCGTATGAAATCATCGGATAACGGGCGGGCCGTCCATCCGTTCGGCCCTGTGATTGCGCCGGACAGCCGGGTGCTGATTTTGGGGAGCTTCCCGTCGGTGAAGTCGCGCGAGCAGAACTTCTTCTACGGTCACCCGCAGAACCGCTTCTGGCGCGTGATGGCAGGCGTGCTCGGCTGCGCCGTGCCGCAGACCATCCCGGAAAAGCGGCAGATGCTGCTGACGCATAAAATTGCGCTGTGGGACGTACTGCAAAGCTGTGAGATTTCCGGCTCGTCGGACGCCTCCATCCGCAATGCGGCGCCGAACGATATTGCCGGCCTGCTGTCTGCGCATACAATAAGAGCCGTTTTTTCAAACGGCTCTGCTTCGTTTCGTATGTATGAAACCTATATCCTACCCCAGACGGATACGCCGCACTTTTTGCTGCCGTCCACCTCGCCGGCAAATGCGCGCTACAGTGTCGACGCGCTGACAGAAGCATGGCGCGTCATTTTGGATTATCTGTAGCCGGGCTCTGCGGCGGGAACAAAAACTGGCGCAGGAAGGCCAGGTCGTATTCGGTTTCGCCGTTGAACTTTTTATACCGGTCGCGCCGCGCAAAGTCACGCAGGCGGATATTTGCCGCCGCGAGCGACACGTCGCACCGCTCGGCAATCCGTTCCGCGCTGCGGCAGCCGAGGCTGTCGAGCACGGCGAGCGGCATCAGCAGCTCGTCGGCAAAATACGCTGTTTCCAGATCGGTCGCCCGGCTGGCCTCCCGCCCAAGATGGCCCAAAAAGATATGCGCAAGCTGGCATGCGATGGTGAACCGGACGCGGCCGCGCACATGGCGCGGGTTATAGACGATGACATAGCTGCCACCGCTCTCAATGATATAGCCGTCGTCGCCGGCGGCCTGTTTGGAGCTGCGCGCGGCAATCCTATCCGCCCCGATACAGCGGATGCCGTAATGCTTGACGATTTTGTTCAGGTTTACGGGAAGCGAGGTTACGCCGCTCTGCCGCAGGATGTCCAAAACGGCGTCCTTGATTTCATTTTTCCGCTCCCGGCTGATAAAATACTGCGGCATAGTTCCTCACCGCCTTCTGCTGTAATTCCGGCGCGTTAGTTGTTCGCGTATGCACCCGTGATTTCCCCGATGTACATAATATGGTAGTCCTTCTGCGCATAATTTTGCGCGTCCAGGCTTTTGTCGATAAAGCATTCCGGCGCAAACGCCTGCTTGTAGAGCTTTTTGATTGTCAGGGCAAGACGCGCTTCCTCAAACACCGGCACGTCCCCGATATGCGCCGTGTGCAGGCCCGCTTTTGTGATCTTATCTTCGTCGCGGCCCGACACAGTGCCGAGGTAGGAGAGCTGTTTGCGGTACGATTCGTCCAAAAAGCACAGCGAGAAGCTGTCCGCCTGCTCGATGAATTCGCGCGTGTAGCGCTGCGGGCGGATAAAGACGAATGCGACGTTTTTGTTCCACAATACGCCGACGCCGCCCCACGACGCCGTCATAGTGTTGACTTTGCCGGACGCGTCCTGCGCGGTTACGAGCATCCATTCCGTTCCAATCAGGTGGAACGGGTTTTCCTGCAATTCCTTTACTTCCAACTTTTGATCAAACATATATTATTTACCTCCTTGCAATTTTCGATAATTGTCAATATCGCGGATGAGCCGCTGCGGCAGCTTGAGCCAGGCCTTTTTCCTGCGCCGTCCAAGCAGCAGGATGGCCACCATGGGGATACTGCCGAGCGTTCCGGCGATGATGTCGGTCATGGTATCAATCAGGCTGTCGGTCTGGGAGTGGAGCCCAAAGAGCATATCTCCCGTAAACTCGTAAATCTCCCAAGCGCCCGCGCATGCGAGGCAAAACAAAAACACAAACATGGCGGAAAAGCCATAGTTGGTGACATTTGTCTTGTCGTAGCCGGAAAGCATATATAAAAAGCAATACCCAAATATCGCCAAAAGAAAGCCCGAAAACAAATGCAGCACAAAGTCCCACGCCGGAATCAGCCGGTACAGGCCCCATACGTTACCCAAAAAGAACGAAAACATTAAAAAGGTCGTCACGAGAATCCAGAGCGTATTGGTGAGCGGGAAGCGGATGAGCTTGAACGCATAGCGTAAAAACAGCAGCAGCGCAATCACCAACAGCGAGGTCAGCGAGCCGACAAAGCCCACGGTGCAGAGTTTATAAATAAATGTCGCCGCCGCCAGGGCGAGATATACCAGGTCGGTTTCCAAAACCCGCACAACATCAACTCCAGCCATTTTATCTCTTGTACGCCGCCGTCAGCGGCAGGGTTTCAAATCTATATCATAATATTATTATATCAGAAAAACGTGCAAAGTAAAACAAAAACATGGAAGTCGGCTACAGCGTAAGTGTTACGTCATAGACCGAGTCAATCAGTATATAGTCGCAGCCGTAGCGTTTGCACAGCGCCAGATTGTGCCGGTTCTCCGCAATGAGCGCCGCCTTGTCCGGCGTTCCACCGGGCGCGCGCTGCTCTATCGCGCAGGAATATGCTTTGATATCGGCATAGTGCGCGTCAATGTAGGCCTCGCTCATGATAAGGCAGCAGTACCGGATATCGGCAAGGTACGGCTCAGGGAAGTCATGCGCCCAGTCAAAGGGGATGTAGCACCCTTCTACGATGAGGTTTTGCCGGTTTTCCACCGCAGTCTTGACCATCTCCCGCACAATGGGCCAGAGATACGCTGTCAGCGCGTCGTCATCCTCCGGCGTGAGTGACGTCTGCCCGCTGCGGATGAGCCCCATTTTCAAGTGGTCGATGGAGAGATAGGGCATGTGGTACTGTTGCAGAAGCTTTTGCGCCAGCAGCGTCTTTCCCGTATGCGAGCACCCGGCAATCAAAACGACCATAATTTTCCCGCCAATCTTTTTTCTTGTATTTTACCACATGATACCGCATTTTGCAACAGAAAGGGCACAGCCTGCGCGCCTGCTGCAAATTGACATCAGCGGTAAAGTGCTGTATAATGAAAGGGAAACACGCATGATGGGAGAGGGGTAAATCAAGTTGAAAAAATTACTGATGGGCAACGAGGCAGTCGCCTATGGCGCGGCAGCGGCCGGGGTCGGCGTTGTGTCCGGCTACCCGGGCACGCCGTCGACCGAGGTGCTCGAAACAGTTGCCAAAATCAATACAGATAAACGGATTTATGTCGAGTGGTCGACAAATGAAAAGGCGGCGCTCGAGGTGGCGGCCGGCGCGGCCTATGCGGGCGCGCGGAGCATGGTGACCATGAAGCAGGTGGGGCTGAACGTCGCGTCCGACCCGCTGATGAGCCTTGCATACGTGGGCGTAAAGGGCGGCATGGTGGTGCTGGTGGCGGACGACCCGGGGCCGCTCTCGTCGCAGACGGAGCAGGACACGCGCCACTTTGCGCGCTATGCAAACCTGCCCGTGTTCGACCCAGCGACGCCGGAGGAAGCGTACGAAATGACGATTGCCGCGTTCGCGCTCTCGGAGCAGATTGGCAAGCCGGTGTTTGTCCGCCCGACGACGAAGGTCTGTCACTCCTGCGCGACGATAGAGGCGCCCGACACTTGGGAGCCGAAACAGGCGGACGGCTTTGTCAAGGACCCGAAGTGGGTCATCTTCCCGCCGCTGGCGTACCGGGCGCACGTGGAGATCGAAGCGTTGCAGCGCAGGCTGTCGGAGGAGCTGTCGGGCAGCCCGTTCAACAAAATGTGGGGCAGCGGCAAGGTCGGCATTGCGGCGGGCGGCGTGTCGCGCACCTATGTGACGGAGCTTGCCGGGCGGTTCCGCCTGCCGGTGAAGGTACTGGAGGTCGGTATCCCGAACCCGTTCCCGACGAGGCTGGGGGCGGAGTTTTTGCGCGGGCTTGAAAAGGTGATCGTGTTTGAGGAGCTTGACCCTGTCATCGAGGAAGGGTTGATCGAGATTGCCTATCAAAATAGAATCGACGTTGCAATTTTAGGGAAAAAGACGGACAATACGCCCTGCGCGGGCGAGTTTACCTACGAAATCGTCCGGGACGCATTGGCAGACGTGCTCGGCATGGAATTAAAGGACGACACGCCGTGCGCGCCCCCGCCGCCGCTTCCGGTGCGCAACCCGGTGCTCTGTGCGGGATGCCCGCACCGTGCGTCGTTCTATGCGGTGAAGCTGGCGATGAAGGGGCAGAAGGCGGTGTTCACTGGCGATATCGGCTGCTATACGCTCGGGAATGCAAAGCCGCTCGAAATGACGGATACGTGCCTTTGCATGGGCGCGGGCATTACGGTGGCGCAGGGGCTGAAGCGCGCCCAGCCGGACACGGCGCACATTGCGTTCGTCGGCGACTCGACGTTTTTCCATACGGGTCTGCCGGGGATTGCGAACGCAGTCTATAACCAGACGGATATCACTGTAATCGTGCTCGACAACTACACGACCGCCATGACGGGCCACCAGCCGCACCCCGGCATCGGTAAGACGATGATGGGCGTGCAGCATGGCAAGATCGACATTTATGGCGTTGTGAAGGCGCTTGGCGCGTCGTATGTAAAGAAGGCCGACCCGTTTGATTTGGAACATGCGGTTTCGGTTGTGAAGGAAGCGGTAGCAGAGCCGGGCGTGAGCGTCGTGATTTTTGAATCGCCGTGTATCGCGCTAATAAAGCCGCAGCGCGTGATGAAGGTAGACGCGGAAACGTGCCGTGCGTGCGGAAGGTGTGTGCGCGAGATCGGCTGTCCGGCGCTGTTTGTCGGAGAGGATAAAAAGGTGTTCGTCGAGCCGTCCCTCTGTACGGGGTGCGGCCTGTGTACGGACGTATGCCCGTTTGATGCGATTGGAGGTGAGACGCTGTGAGATATGACGTATTGATAGCCGGTGTAGGCGGGCAGGGGACGATCCTCGCGTCGCGGATTTTAGCAGCGGCTGCAATCCTGAAAGGGGAGTTTGCCCGCACGGGGGAGACGATTGGCATGAGCCAGCGCGGCGGCTGCGTCGTGAGCAACGTGCGCCTCGGCGCTGAAAAGGTCAGCCCTTATATCCCAAACGCGCAGGCGGATTTGCTTTTGGGGTTTGAGCTGGCGGAGACGGCGCGCAATATGGGGCGGCTGCGGCCGAAAGGCGCTGTCGTCGCCAATACGCAGACGATCAAGCCGGTGTCGCTCTCGCTCGGCATTGGCAAATATGATGTACCGGAATTGAAGGAATATATCCTCGCAAACTGCGGCAAGGCGGTGCTGCTTGACGGGTATGGGCTGGCGGCGCAGGCAGGGTCGGTCAAGGCGGTCAACATCGTCCTGCTCGGCGCGGCGTGTGGCGCGGGGCTTTTGCCGTTTGACCGCAGCGAGCTGACGCAGACGATCGAGCACAGCGTTGCGCCGCGGTTTGTGGAGATGAATTTGCGGGCGTTTTCGCTCGGATATGCTGCGGGGGAAAAATAAAGAAATATGTGAACAGAGGTGTTGGCAATGCCGAAAAGATTGTTATCCGGTATCCTGATCGCTATATTTGTATTGCAAGCGGTTCCCGCCCTGGCAGAAAGCAGGGACGAGGCGGAAGTCGCCAGATATGTGTTGGGACCGGAGGGCCTTGGCATTGTAAGCGAAGACATCCTGCAGGACGGCAGGATTACGCGCGCAGAAATGACGCATATTTTATGCTCTATGAGAGGATTTCGTTTAGATGGCGAAGGAATCGGTGTGACGGGGTTCCAGGATGTTCCTCTTTCACATCCCTATGCGGAAGCCGTTTGGGCCGCCTGGATCATTGGCTGGATACGAGGAGATGGGAATCAGAATTTCAGGCCGGATGAGACCTGCACGCTTCTGGAAGCAGCGACGATGCTTTTTAATGCAACAGGTTGGGGCATGTGGGATGACGGATATTTATATTTGATGAACCTTACTGGGGAGACGATTTCCTATCCGGACAGTTATATTGCGCTTGCAAAAGAAAAATTGGGGATTGACCTATCAAACGATGAACAGCAGGAGAATACGGACGCAATCCTGTCCCTTACTTGGCGTGTCTTTCATATCAATCGGTTTGGAAGGGCACCATATGAAGGATTTTATTATATGGAAATACCCAGTTTTGCACAGAAATATGGAATCCATATCACAAGTGGCTGGGCGGTAAAAAATGCGGGCGGCGTCACGGTGGAAAGTGAAGACATAGCCGGGGAAGTCGTGAACGAAAGCAATTTTACAGAAGGGTATGTGCTTGCATATCAATTGGAGGAGGGAGAAAATATGATACTGGCAATCAGCGAAGATTTGTATGAATCTCTCCCGACCTATGTGAAAGAGATGGCAATTGTTCCTCTGCCTTAATTGGCGTAAAATCCGAAAAAGCTTAAATGGCCTGTCCAATGCAACGGACAGGCCGTTTTTCTATGGGGTGTATGCTTTATTAAAGATTTTGCGGTATAGTAAACCGTTTTGGGCGAAAAAATAATTGAAAAAGGGCTTTACACACAGAAACATTTCTGTTATACTGTACGTAGATACCCATACCCGGTAGGGGTATAAGCATATGAAAGGAGGAGTTCGTGATGCAAGAACGATATAATGTAACGGGCATGACTTGCGCAGCATGTTCTTCCCACGTAGAGAAAAGTGTGTCTGCGCTTCCTGGCGTAAAGGGGTGCTCTGTCAACCTGTTAAAAAACAGCATGGTTGTAGATTACGATGATTCGATGCTAAACAGCGATAAAATTATAGGCGCCGTCGTAAAGGCCGGCTATGGCGCTTCCCTTCAAAGTGCAAAGGGGAAAAGCACCGGGCGGGCGGCCTCTCCGGCCGATACCGCTAAAAAGGAATACGAAAGCATGAAACGCCGGGTCATCTGGTCTTTTGTATTCACGATCCCTTTGTTCTACATTTCCATGGGCCATATGATGGGCTGGCCGCTGCCGGGGGTTTTACTTGGAACGGAAAATTCCATGATTTACGCCCTGACGCTGTTTTTGCTGTTGCTCCCGGTGGTCATTATCAACGCAAAATATTTCCGTACTGGGTTTAAAACGTTGCTGCACGGCTCTCCTAATATGGACTCCCTGATTGCGCTGGGCGCGGGCGCGTCGCTGGTATACGGCGTTTACGCCCTTTACAAAATTGCATTTGGGTTTGGACACGGGGACATGGCCATGGTAAGCCAGTTTACCCACGATTTGTATTTTGAAGGGGCGGGCACGATTCTGACGCTGATTACACTCGGCAAATTCTTTGAAGCCCGGGCAAAAGGGAAGACGTCGGACGCGATCAACAAACTTTTAAATCTGGCGCCGAAAACAGCAACCGTCGTCCGGGACGGCGCAGAACGCGTTATCCCGGTGGAGGAAGTGGAAAAGGGCGACGTGCTGATTGTAAAGGCCGGGGAATCCGTGCCGGTGGACGGCGTTCTGCTGGAGGGGACCGCCTCGGTGGATGAGAGCGCCATCACTGGCGAGAGTATTCCGGCGGAGAAACAGGCGGGCGACAAGGTCATCGGCGCAACGGTCAACAAAAGCGGCTATTTCAAAATGCAGGCGACAAAGGTTGGGGACGAAACGGCGCTGGCGCAGATTATCCGTCTGGTAGACGAAGCGACCAGCTCCAAAGCCCCGATTGCAAAACTGGCGGATAAGGTGGCGGGCGTTTTCGTCCCGATCGTTATCGGTATCGCGCTTGTGTCAGCCATTGTGTGGCTGCTCTGCGGCGCGACGTTTGAGTTTGCATTGACGATCGCGGTCGCCGTGCTGGTGGTGTCCTGCCCGTGCGCATTGGGGCTGGCGACGCCCACCGCCATTATGGTAGGCACCGGGCGCGGCGCGACCAACGGGATTTTGATCAAATCGGCGGAGGCGCTGGAAACGGCTCACTCCGTACAGACGGTCGTCCTGGATAAAACCGGGACGATTACACAGGGACAGCCGGTCGTCACCGATCTGGTGAGCCAGGGCGGCGTGGCCGAGGAGCAGCTGCTCCAGACGGCAGCCTCTCTGGAAAAGCTTTCGGAACATCCTCTGGCCGCCGCCATTGTGGCGGAGGCGCAGAAACGCAATGTTTCGTTTCTTCCGGTGGAAGGGTTTGAGCAGATACCCGGCCAGGGCATCAAGGGAAGCATAAATGGCGTCGAGTGTCTGGCGGGCAACGGCAAAATGATGCGTGCATTCTCTGTGCAGGATACGGACATGGAAGCGTTGCAGGACCGCATGGCAGCCGAGGGCAAGACCCCTCTGTTCTTTGCCGCAGACGGGAAACTGATCGGCATGATCGCCGTGGCGGACGTGGTGAAGCCGACCAGCAGGGAGGCCATTGCCGAGCTCAAACACATGGGCATTGAGGTGGTCATGCTCACCGGCGACCACAAAAAGACGGCGGAAGCCATTCGAAAGCAAGTCGGTGTGGACCGGGCGATTGCGGAGGTGCTGCCCCAGGATAAGGAACGCGAAATCCGCAAAATCCAGGAGAGCGGCAAGAAGGTTGCCATGGTGGGCGACGGGATCAACGACGCGCCCGCGCTCGCCCGTGCGGACGTTGGTATCGCCATTGGCGCAGGTACCGACGTGGCGATGGAGTCGGCGGATATCGTTTTGATGAAGAACGATCTGCTCGATGTGGCCGGCGCCATTGAGCTGAGCAAGGCGACGATCCGGAACATCAAAGAAAACCTGTTCTGGGCATTCTTCTACAATATCATTTGCATCCCGATTGCGGCAGGATGCTTCTATGCAGCTTTTGGGCTGAAAATGAGCCCTATGGTTGCGGCGTTGGCGATGAGCTTCAGCTCCGTCTTTGTGGTATCGAACGCGCTGCGCCTGCGCTTCTTTAAGCCGAAGCACGGGTCTGCGGTAAGCCGGGCGGCGGAGCCGGCGCAGATAGATTTGCCCAAAACAGCGGCTAAGCCAGACCAAACGCAGGCACAGGTAAATAAAACAAAACAAAATGGAGGGATTACAATGAAAAAAGAATTGACTGTGGAAGGCATGATGTGCCAAAACTGTGTAAAGCATGTTACGCACGCCCTGGAGGGTATCCCGGGCGCATCGCAGGTGAGCGTCAGCCTGGAGGATAAAACGGCAACGGTATGCGTGCCGGAATCGGTCAGCGACGATGCACTCAGGGCTGCCGTTACAGAAGCCGGTTACGAGGTGACGGAGGTCAAGAACTGTGAAAGCTGATAAGGCGCATGTGGCCCGTTCCATCAAAATTGCCCGCGGGCAGCTCGACGGCGTGCTCCGCATGATCGAGGAGGACCGCTACTGTGTGGACATTTCTAACCAGCTTCTGGCGACACAGGCAATCCTCAAAAAGGCCAACCAGGAAATCCTCCACGCACACATCCGAAGCTGCGTCCGGGAGGGGCTGCAAACAGATGAACCAAACCCCAAACTGGAAGAGGCGCTTGCCCTTTTGGAAAAGCTGATTCCATAAAATAAAAGACAGAATGACAGCCGGGTGAGAGCCCGGCTGCCGTTATATCCTGTTCTTATCGCCCCATTCGCACATCCCGTCCAGAATGGGGATCAGCGACTTCCCCCGCTCTGTCAGGCTGTACTCCACCTTCGGCGGAATCTGCGGATATTCCTCCCGATGGACGAGTTGGTCAGCTTCCAGTTCTTTTAACGTGGAGCTGAGCGTTTTATAAGAAATCTCCCCAATGTACTTTTTCATCTCGTTGAATCGTACAACGCCAAACTCCATCAGCGTATAAAGGATCGTCATTTTGTATTTCCCGTTAATCAAAGACAGCGTATAGCTGAATCCCGTTGTACCGAGACACTCGTTTGCAATGCAGCGCACTTTCATCCTACACTCTCCTTTTGCAAGCGACTAACTTAATAGTAAGTATATCACCTAAATGTG
>DVOF01000112.1 GCA_018713805.1 Candidatus Aphodoplasma excrementigallinarum
AGGTTGGTGGGGAATATTTCTCCCAGCTTCATCGGGGGGCTGTTGAATTTTTGATTGATGTCATGGACGATTTTTTGAATTTCCCGATACTCTGAATCAGTAAATATAACATATCTCCCGCACATGCGCTAACCCTCCACAAACCATGTATTCGCCATATCTTCAAACCACAGATACCGCTCTTTGCCTAAAATTCGTACTGTATATCTTATACCCACGCCGCCGGCTTTCAAACTTGCGGCGCGGCGCACGTCGAGTACGCGGTCGATCTCGAATCTGCGTCCGTCCTCCCATACCATCCAGAGCGGCGTAAGGCAGCCCGCCGTGTCAAAGCGGGCGACGACTTCCACAACAATTTTAGCAACCATGAAAAAACCTCCATAGCCGTAGTGTGGCGCTGGAGGTTTCGTTTAATGCACATTATCCATAAGAAATTTTTGCGTCTGTTCCAAAAAGTAGCTGGCATTTTGAATCTGCTCCTGTACTTCTGCATGGCTGATTACATAATAGTCGTCGTAGTCGCTCTCTGTCCGTATTTGGAACAAATCCGAAATAATGTCGGAAAGTGAGATGTCCAGTTTGCCCGTTTTAATATATTCCTTTCTAAAATATGCTATCAGCCCGGAGTGCTTTTTGAAATCCTGCCCTTCCAGAGCCAGTATACTGCGGATACAATGAAATACGCAGTAGTACGAACGGTTTGCAGCGCCTTTGTAGTCGCCGTTTTCCATTAAAATCTTCGCAGACTGCAAACACTGCTGTGCTTGCTCCAGCCGATAGCGGGACAATTCCCGTTCAGTTTCCATAGACCGCAACCCCTTCCTGTAAAACATTGCGGTAGAAGGGCAAAGTCATATGGGAATTAACAAATTGTTTATCCTTCAGTGCAATCGTTACCATAATGTCATGCTGCATACCAACCCTACTTGCAATCCGGTTTATCTGCTTCCGGTATGCGCCAAGTTCCGCGGGCTGTACATCGGCAAGCACCATCATGTCCACGTCGGATTCGCTGTCATAATCGCCGCGCGCGTAGGAGCCGTACAAAATAATCTTGTCTACTTTGTCACCCAGGATACTGCGGACTTCTCGTGTTACTTCGCCGGTAATTTGATTGAGTTGCATCTGTGTACACATCATGGCGCCTCCTTCCTTTTTTTATTATATCATCTCAAGTCCATTCATACAACCTGTATTTCAGTTACAACAGCGATTCCCATTGCCGCCGCCCGTACAGCACCCGGTAAACCGTCACACGCTTTTCCTCCTGCGATACGATATAAAAGACAATGTAGTTTTGCACAATCAGTTTCCGGTATCCCTTCTGAGCCAGCACTTCGTCCAACACAAGCGGACAGCGTTCCGGCTGCGTTGAGAGGCTCATAATCTGCTCTTTCAACTCTGTAAGCAGCTTTTTTGCCGCCTCCGGCGCACAGAGGTTGACTTTGATGTACGTCAAAATTTCTGCCATATCCCGCTCGGCAGGCTCAGAGATTAACACGTCATACGCCATATCAAACCCTCTTTTCCAAATCGGAAAATACGTCTGCGGCCTTTTTCACTTTTCCGGCGCTGACAGCGTTTTCGCCTTCTAATAAGAGTTTGTAAAGTTCAAATTTCCCGACCAGCTTTTCGTATGCCTCAATGCTTAACACCGCAAGGTCGCCTTCACCGTTTTTGGTGATATAGACCGGCTCCCCATACTGGTGGCAGAATTTCGAGATGTCGTTGTAACTATTTCGCAATGCCGCGCTCGGCCTGATTTCTGGCATAGTATCGCCTCCTTTGATAGTCAAATTATATCATTATTGTGCTATGATGTCAAGAGAGGATACCACTCACCACCCAAACGGTTCCGGATGAATCACATGGCCGCCCTTCGGGTCGATGTGCGCCATTGCGCTGTCCGTCAGCACAATCCCACGCAGAACCGCGCTGTGCCCGAACCGGCTGCGAATCCCGTCAATCGCTGATTCCAAATCGTTCTGCTTTTGAATCTTCACCGCCTCCGCTAAAAACGAAAGCTGCACATTGTCCTGTGTCACCAGCCCCGTCCCCCGCACACCGAGGCTGCGGATGGGCTTGCTGCTTGTGTGGTGCTGTTTGTACAGCGCATACGCCTTGTCCGCAATGGGGCGCGTCGCGCTCGTCGGCGCATCCAATTTCCCCTGCCGCTCATAGCGGAACAGTTCGTTGTCGCGGATGCTGATTTGTACCGTCGTACACCGAAGCCCCTGCTCGCGCAGCCGTGCGGCAACAGACTCCGCCAAAATGAACAAGGTGAGCTTCACGTCCTCGTCCGTCACGAGGTCGTGCGGCGCGGTGATAGAGTTCCCCACGCTTTTGATAACGGATACCGCGTCGTTGGCAACGACGGGCGAGCAGTCGAGGCCGTTTGCAAAGGCGTAGAGCGTCCGGCCGTTTTTGCCAAGCCGCCGTCCCAGCCATTCGCCGTCCGCCTGCGCGAGCTGGCCGATGGTGTGTACGCCGTAGCGTGCGAGTTTGCGCGTGGTCGCAGGCCCGACAAAGAGCAGGTCACTGACGGGCAGGGGCCAGACGACATTTTTGTAGTTCTCCCGCGTGATGACCGTCGTCGCGTCGGGCTTTTTCATGTCCGAACCGAGTTTGGAAAAAATTTTGTTGTAGCTCACGCCGACGCTGATCGTCACGCCCAGTTCAAACTTGATACGCTCGCGCAGTCTGTCCGCCACAGCTTTTCCGTCGCCGAATAGCCTCTCGCTTCCCGTCAAGTCCAGCCAGCACTCGTCGAGGCCGAAACTCTCGATCCGGTCGGTGTAGCAGCCGTAAATCTCCCTTGCAAGGCGGGAGAAGCGCAGGTATTTGTCAAAGCTGGGCGGGACGATGGTGAGGCCGGGACATTTTTGCTTTGCCTGCCAAAGCGCCTCGCCGGTTTGGACGCCGTACTTTTTTGCTTCGTAGTTTTTTGCCAAAATGATGCCGTGGCGCGCCTCCACGTCGCCGCCGACTGCGACGGGCTTGCCACGCAGGGCGGGATTGTAGAGGCATTCGACAGAGGCGTAAAAGTTGTTCATGTCGCAGTGCAGGATGGTGCGGTCGGTCATGGAAATCACCTGTATAATAGAACGTGTGTTTGTGTATTTATTATACAACGCTTGCTGCGTTATGTATATAGGTAAGTTGTGGGAATAAAAAAACGCACCCGATCACGATGCGTCTTATCGTTTGCGTGTCTTGTTTATGAAAGCAATCTGTTTCTATCATGGATTTTACGAAAAAAGTTGGCATTGTCAAGATATTTTATTCATCATACTAGTTTTGAATCAACTTAACTACATTTTCGACCACTTCATTTAACTTTTCTTTCTGCAATGTTCCCACTCGATACAGAATGATACTTTTATCAGCCGTAAAAAGCTTATTTGGGCGGACATTACTTTCCGTATTTAATGTTCCATCCTCTATATCTGACTCTGCAACGGTAACAGCCATATCATCCCGTACTGTCTGACTGGTAATTTGGCAAAGAATCAAGTCGTCGCCCCGCGAGGCCGCCAACACCAGCGCCGGACGCCGTTTGGATGTACTGAGGTCAGAGAACGGAAAAGGAACGACTACAATATCCCCTTTTATAAATCGGCCCATGCAGCATCCTCCTCTGGAAGCAACCACTCCTTTGCAAGCGACTGTTCGCTGGCGTAAGCAATTTCACGCGTTTCTTTTGGCTGCCGCTTGAATTTAAGATATGTGACATAATCGTACACTTCTTCCACCATAAGCGGCGAAAGCAATTCAATTTCTTTCATCAGAATTTGTTTGTTCGTCATAAAA
>DVOF01000113.1 GCA_018713805.1 Candidatus Aphodoplasma excrementigallinarum
TTTTGCAATATGATAATAATGCAAATCTGGTTTGTTTGCCGCTATTTCGGGCATAAATAGAGAGGGAGTGATGGCGCGTGCGGTTCGAGTCGGATTATACAAGGGAGGAAATTGAAGTGATTTTGCAAAAGAAGACAGAGCAGTATTCCTTTTATAATCTGCACCGGCCCGATACGCTGCTTGGCGCTCTCCGGGAAAACCGGGTCGTGTTGTGGAGGACAAAGCGCCCAGACAGCTTTTGTGTGACAAAGCTCTCAAACGCCTTTTATGGAACCATCGCGACAGAGCAGGGGAAAACGGTAATCCACGGCCATTTCCGGCTGACGAATTCCGACCTGTTTTCGTGGATGACGGTTTTTGTTTTGTATATGGTTGTCGTTTTCGCCGCTACGGCTGGTTCGGTATATGACAGAATCCAGAACATGGGCGTTATGGGGCTGGTCTGGTGCGCGATATGTGCAGTTGCCCTTGTGATAGAAAATATCCTTGACCGCCCGCAAAAGCGCGATGTGGTCGATTTCATCCGGCAGAATCTCTTAAAGCGGGATACATAAATCCAAATAAAGGAAGGACAAAGCAATGGGGAAGCGCGTATTTCTCGCAAAAAACATCATCACAATGGTACAGGAAACCGAGCCGGAGGCCATCCTTTGCGTGGATGGCCGGATAGCGGCGGTTGGAAAGCGGAAGGATATCCTATCGCATGCAGGGCAAAGGACGGAGGTAATCGACTTCCGGGACGCTACTATTCTGCCGGGCTTTATCGACCCGCACAGCCACATCTGTGCCTGCGCAAACCGGCTTGCCCTTGCCGATCTTTCGCCGGCAAAAAGCTTCGACGAGCTGATAGCATTACTGCGGCAGTACAAAGAGCAGCATTCGATCCCGGCCGGGAAATGGATGATTGGCTTCGGTTACGACAATAACTTCCTGAAAGAGCGGAAACATCCCGACTGCCATGTTTTGGATAAAGCCTCGAAAGAGAACCCCATCCTGATTACCCATGTATCGGGACATATGGGCGCGCTCAACTCCCTGGCTATGCAGGAAGCCGGCGTTTCCGGGAACGGCTATTTAGAGGAAAGCGAATTTATGCAGGTATCTGCCCACGTTCCGGCTCCAAGTGAGGAAGAAATGCAAAAGCTGATGCAGCTTGCCCAGCAGGAATATCTCAAGTATGGCATCACCACGGCGCAGGAGGGAATCGCGCGGGAAAAAGAGGTGGAACTCCTGAAGCGTACCAGGCTAAAGCTTGACGTAGTCGGATACGTCGACTTAAAGCAGGCAAAAAGCGCGTTCGACCATTGCGGCGCGTATAAAAAGCAGTATAAAAACCATCTGCGCTTCGGCGGGTATAAGATTTTTTTGGACGGCTCGCCGCAGGGGAGGACGGCGTGGCTGTCAAAGCCGTACGAAGGAGAAAGCGAGTATGCCGGGTACGGGACATACGCCGACGAGGAAGTGACGCAGTTTTTTGAAACAGCGCTGCGCGAGCAGGTGCAAATTCTCGCCCATTGCAACGGTGACGCCGCATGTGAGCAGTTTATCCGGTGTCTGCGCGCCGCAAGGGAGCACACAGGGCTTGCGGTGACCAACCGCCCGGTCATGATTCACGCCCAGCTTGTGACACGGCCGCAGCTCGCGGCGCTGAAAGAGCTGGGCGGCATTGCCTCCTTTTTCAACGCGCACACGTATTATTGGGGAGGCGTGCATGAAAAGAACCTCGGCCGGCGCGCCCAGACCATTAGCCCGCTGCATACGGCGCAGGAGATTGGCGTTTGTTATACGCTCCATCAGGACGCGCCCGTGATTAAACCGGACATGCTGTTTTCCGTCTGGTGCGCCGTTACGCGGCAGACGCGCGCGGGCAAAGTCCTCGGCGCCGATGAGCGCATTGGCGTATATGATGCGCTCAAAGCCATTACAGCTAACGCGGCATACCAGTATTTTGAGGAAAAGCATAAGGGTACAATTGAACCGGGCAAGCTGTGCGACCTTGCCGTCCTCGACAAAAACCCGCTCACAGCGCGCACAGAGCAGCTCCGGGATATCCGGGTGCTTGCCACTGTAAAAGAAGGGGAAATCCTCTGCCAAAACAAAGCGTGATGACATTGGATGACAAATTATTTGCAATTTGTTAAAAAATGACTTGCAATTACAAGTCAGTTGTACTATAATAGAGATACAAAAACAGAGTAGAGCCTTTAGCGTTAAGTGCCGCGGGGACGGGGAGTTGTCCCGCGGACGAAAACGGGAGAGCCGTTGCGGTTAGGGGCTTGCATCCCGCTGTTACATATGGGAGCCGGATTACCTCCTGATATGTGGCGAGTGGTTACGCTATTTTTCGGGAGGGATTTTTTTATGCAAAAAAAACAATGGTTACGGAAGCTCGTCTTTTCCGGGATTTTGATTGCGGTGTATATCATCCTTGCAAAATTTTTGAGCTTTTCTACGCCGTATGCAAAGGTGAATCTGAGCTTTTTGCCGATTGCGCTGTCCGCCATGCTGTTCGGGCCGTGGTGGTCGATGGCGACGGCGGCTGTGGCCGATATCGTCGGGACGTGCTTTTTTGAGGGGGGATATTTCCCGCTCTTTACAATCGACGCGGTTTTGTATGCGCTGTTGTTTGCGCTGTTTTTGTACAAAAAGGAGCAGACAATCACGCGGATTGTGCTGTGCGTGGTGTTGCAGACGGTACTCGTCAGCATCCCGCTTACGCCGCTCTGGATATGCATCATGAACCAATCGTTCGTTTCATATATTCCCGCGCTGGCGACGAAGAGCGTAGCGTCTCTGATTACCGCGGTGATCAAGATCGTCGTTCTGATTCCGACGTGCAAGTACCTATATCCGCGGCTGACCCAAATTACAGGTGGGAGATAATTGGTTATGAAACAGGCAACATTTAAGGGATATGCAAACAGTTTTCAGGCGATTGCAAGGCTTGGGCTTGCAAACATCGGCGCTCTGCTTTCCCATTTGGACAACCCGCAGGACAGGCTCCGCTTTATTCATATTGCGGGGACAAACGGCAAAGGCTCTGTGGCGGCGTTTTTGTCGTGTATGCTGACAAAGGCAGGGTATAAGACCGGCAGCTACATCTCCCCGAACATGCTGCGGGTCAACGAGCGGATTAGCATTGACGGGGCGGCAATCACCGACGATGCGATGAAGCGGCTTTTTACACGTGTGGAGGCGGCCTGCGTCCGGGCAGAAGCCGATACAGGCGTGTATCCGACCCAGTTTGAGATTTGGACGGCGATGGCTTTTTGTTACTTTGCCGGGCAGGAATGCGACTATGTTGTACTGGAAACGGGGCTTGGCGGCCGGCGCGACGCGACAAACATTGTCTCGACGACGGAACTCGCCGTCATTACGCATATCGCGCTCGACCATATGCAGTACCTGGGAAACACGATCGAGCAGATAGCAGGGGAAAAGGCCGGGATTATCAAGCCGGGCGTCCCGGTCGTCAGCGCGCGGCAGGAGGACGGCGCGGCAGAGGTGCTACGTGCGGCCTGCGCACGGCAAGACAGCACGCTGACCTTTTCTAAGCCGGTATTGCCGGGAGACTATGACGGGATTTATGAAATTTTGGGCAGCGGCGGCTTTGCCGGCATTAAACTCTCGCTCGGCGGCGTCAATCAGCTTGACAATGCCGCCTGTGCAATTGCGGCGGCACGGGCTCTAAAGCTGGACGATGGCGCAATCCGTTACGGCCTGACACATGCGGCCAATCCGGGCCGCTTTGAGCAGGTCGGGGAGCGGACGTACTTCGACGGGGCGCATAACCCGGACGGCGTTGCCGCGCTTGTGCGGAACCTGGAGCGGTATTTCCCGGGAAAGGAAAAGGCGTATATCATGGCGACAATGTGCGACAAGGATATCCGTACCTCGCTGCGCATGCTTGGCGCTACACAGGCGAAATTCTATATGGTAGCGGTAGAAGAGAACGAGCGCAGCATGCCGGCGGACGAGCTTGCCCGCCTTGCACGGGAGGAAGGGCTGGCGGCAAAAGCGTACCCGTCCATGCGGGAGGCGTATGCGGCGGCGCAGAAGTCCGGCCGGCTTATCATCATTTGCGGGTCTTTGTATCTGTATAAAGACTTTTACGACATGCAGGAAGCAAAGTAGAAAACTGGAAACATCCCTTCCCTGGCGCATATACTGTATATGTGAAGCAGGGGAGGGATTTTTTTGCGTCTTGGACTGAACCGGCGGGTCAAAATACGGATTTTCCCGGCGCATACGGCGCCGTTGTGGCAAAGGCTGAACAAGACGCTGGTTTTGTGCCTTGTTATAGCGACCTTTTCGATGGGGTTTACCTATTTTTATGTGCGTATCCGTCCTATGGTGACGGCGCTTGCACAGGAGCGGAGCGCACAGATGGTTACCACGGCGATCAATCAGGTGATTAATGAGGCCATGCAGGACAACCCGGTCGGATATGAACAGCTGATGCAGGTGCAGACCGACGAAAGCGGGCGCGTGCAGGCCATATATGCCAACACAAAGGAGATGAACCTTTTCAAGTCCTCTCTCGCAATCAAGATACAGGAAAAGATCGAGAGCTTGGAGGAAGCGGAGATCACGGTCCCTCTTGGCGCATTGCTCGGCAGCCAGCTCTTTTCCGGCATGGGACCGATGATTCCAGTCCATCTAATCCCTATGGGATATGCGCTGGTCGACTTTGAAAGCAGCTTTTCCGAGGCAGGTATTAATCAGACAAAGCACCAGATTGACATAACTGTTCAGGCAAGTTTTGGGATGATTTTGGCAACGGGCAGCAGCAACATAGAAGTGGATACATGCGTACCAGTAGCACAGACAATCATTGTCGGTGACGTGCCGGAATCGTATCTAACGCTCGACGGGCTGCTGCGCGGCGCGGGGAGCGGAACGGCAGTGGAATAAAATAAACGGCTTTTCCGTTTCAAATGGAAAAGCCGTTTTTAAATTGCATATTACATTTTCCGGAACACGCCGACCACCTTACCGAGAATCATGACCTCGTCCACGATGATCGGCTCCATGGAAGAATTCTCCGGCTGAAGCCGGAAATGCCCGTTTTCTTTATAAAAGGTCTTTACCGTCGCCGAATCGTCCACCAGCGCCACGACAATGTCGCCGTTGTTCGCCGTCTGCTGGCGCGCCACGATGATATAGTCGCCGTCGAGTATCGCCGCCTCGATCATGGAGTCGCCGCGCACCGTCAGCATAAACAAATCCCGGTTCGAGGCAAAGTCCATCGGCAGGGGGAATACGTCGCTGGCCTCCTCGACGGCCAAGATCGGCTCGCCCGCCGCAACACGGCCCAGCACCGGCACCTGCAAATACTCCGACTCCGGCTGCCGGTCATAAAACCGGTCAAACTCCTTTTCCCCAAGCAGTTCGCCGCCGTCCGCGCGGCTGACATTGTATTTCTCATAATACAGATCCGTCAGCTTCAGCGCCCGCGTTTTCAGGTCATCCTTTGCCAAAAAGCCGCTCTGCTCTAACTTTTTGAGCTGCGCATGCACCGTAGAGGTCGAGCGCAGGTTCACCGCCTCGCAAATCTCCCGTACAGACGGGGGATACCCCTTTTTGGCGGTTTGCTCATGGATAAAATGCAGGATTTCTTCGCCTTTGTTTGACGTTCTCGGCATTCGATCAACTCCTAATCGGCATGGAATAAACTTTATACATAAAGTATACCATATCAAAATAGAAAAATCAAACAAATGTTTACTTATTTTCTTGATTTTTTGCAATTTTTTTGTTATACTGTGTACATCACATGGCTTGGAG
>DVOF01000010.1 GCA_018713805.1 Candidatus Aphodoplasma excrementigallinarum
TCATAAGGCCAGCCGTTCTTTTTTCTCCCGTGAATATTTATATGTTTTATCTGCAGCAGCCGCAGCGTCCGCTCCTGTCCTTTTTGCACCATTTGAAAATCAACAGGATAATGATCAGGATTGCCAGTACAATGGCAAGCACGATCAGCGCAGGCAGTGCAAGCAAAACTAAAATCGCCGTCGCTGCGCCGACAAGCAGGCCGAGCGTAAAGGTGAGCAGAGCCGCCAGAAAAGCGAGAATGATGTTTAAGCAAAAGTCGGATGAACGGCGTTCCCGCTCTGCGCAGGCCGTCGCTGCTGCATCCGGGCCGCATGTGCCGCATGTACTGCTTCTTGTACCCGTAGTATAATTTGTCATTGCGAAAGTTCCTCCCTTCTCGAATACTGTACTGCACTACAATATACGTAAGTGAAGGGAAAAAGGTGACATAATACCAAGAAATAGGTTTACGTTTTGTTATGTTCCGCGCCGCCGAGACGCTCTGGCAGCGCGGCGTCCGGCGTGACATAAAGCGTATTGTAATGGTCGTAGATGACCATGCCGGGCTTTGCGCCGGAGGGCTTTTTGACGTTTTTGATCTGCGTGTAGTCGACCGGCACCTGGGCGGAGCTTTTCGCCGAGCTGTAATACGCCGCCAGCGCCGCCGCCTCCCGGATGGTGCGCTCCGGCACGTCCTTATCCAGCCCCAGCTTGATGACCGTATGCGAGCCGGGGAAGTTTTTCGTGTGGAACCACAAGTCCGCGCTGTTGGCAAAGCGCAGCGTCAGGCGGTCGTTCTGGACGTTGTTTTTCCCGACATAGATGTCGAACCCGTCGCTGCTGACAAAGTGCATCGGCTTCGACGCGGGCGCGGCCTTTTTTTTGTTACGGCCCGTATGCGGGAGGTAGCCTCCGAGCGCAAGCTCGTCGCGTATCTCCGCCAAATCCTCGTCCGTCTGCGCGAGCGAGAGGTTCTGCTGCGCGCTCTCCAGATAGGCAAGCTCCTCCTGCGCCAGCGTCAGCTGATGTGCGGCCTCCGCCTCGGCCACCTTTGCCTTATTATACTTTTTATAGTACCGCTGGGCATTCTGCTGGGGCGAGAGCGACACGTCGAGCGGGATGGTCACGTCCTCGCCGGCTTCGGAGTAGAAATTTTGCACGGTGACGGACGCTTCCCCGTCATGCAGACGGTACAGGTTTGCCGTCAGCAGGTCGGCGTACTGCTTATGCTGTTCCTTGTGCTTGGCGTCGTCAATCGTCTGTTGCAGCACGATGATTTTTTTGGCGCAGCGGTCAATATGGTTTGTAATCCGCTTCATCAGGCCCGCGCTTTTCTGCTTTTTGCGCTCTGCAAAGTCGCGCGTGAGATAGAACTCGTCCGCCGCCGCGCTCACGCTGTCGCAGTGCTTGACCTGTGCCGCCGCGCCGTATTGGGTAATATCGATCGCGCTAAAGTCGACCGGCTTCCCATCCGCCGCATTGTAGACAATGCAGGGCGAGAAGCGCGCCGCGCGCACGTCCTCAAACAGCGCAAACACCGTGTCGGACAGCAACTTCTGCTGCTCCGCCGACAGCTCGCCCGCGCGCATATCCGTGCCGCCAAGCGCGCGGCAGCACACCTCCCGCGCAACAATCGGGCTTACGCCGGCAAAGCTTTGCAGTACGAGCTTGTCGGCGCGCACCGCCTCCTCGGCCGATGCGATGGCGCGCACCACGTCGAGATACTCGCACGTAAGCGGGTCGATCTTGTCCTGCGGCGGGGGCGGCGTATAGGGCAGCCCCGGCAGAACCTGCCGCATACTGCTGACCGTGACGTCAATATGCTTGATGCTGTCCAAAATCCTGCCGCCCTCCTCGGCCAGGATGATATTGGAATAGCGGCCCATAATTTCAATGATAAGCCGCTTTGTTGTCAAATCGCCCAGCTCGGTGTACGACTCGATCCAAAATTCCAGACACCGCTCGAACCCGGGCTGCACCACCTTTATTAGCTTTCCGCCGCTCAAATGCTTGCGCAAAAGCATACAGAACATCGGCGCGGTGAGCGGGTTTTTCTTCGCCGTCTGTGTAAAGTGGGCGCGCGGGTTGGACGCGCTCGCCGACAAAAGCAGCTTGTGCGCGCCGTTCCTGCCGCGGAACGCGACCGTAATCTCGTCCTTTTCCGGCTGGTGTATCTTGTCGACCCGCGCACCCTCCAAAGCGGCTGCAAACTCACCGCAAAGCGCGCGGACTGCAATCCCGTCTAATGCCATACTCTTCCCTCATTTCGATAAAAAGGGCGGGCAAACCGCGCCCGCCCCAAATCTGCATTGTTTTTTTATTTCTTCAACAGCGCCTTGACGCGCGCCATAGCCTCCCGCGTGTTCTCGTGGTTGTTGAACGACGTCAGGCGGAAATACCCCTCCCCGTTCTTACCAAAGCCGGAGCCGGGCGTCCCAACGACAGCCGCATTCTCGAGCAAATAGTCGAAAAACTCCCACGACTTCATCCCGTTCGGGCACTTAAGCCAGATATAGGGCGAGTTGACGCCGCCAAAATACGTGATGCCAAGCTCGTCGAGCGTTTCGCCGATGATGCGCGCATTCTCCTGATAGAAGCCGATGTTTTCGCGTATCTGCGCAAGCCCCTCGTCGGTGAACACCGCCGCCGCGCCGCGCTGGATGATGTACGGCACGCCGTTAAACTTCGTCGTCTGCCGCCGGAGCCAGAGCTTGTTGAGCGCAACGTCTTTGCCGTCTACGGCAAAGGTGAGCGCCTTCGGTACCACGGTGTAGCCGCAACGCGTCCCGGTGAAGCTCGCCAGCTTCGAGAGCGAGCAGAACTCGATCGCACACGTCTTTGCGCCCTCGATCTCAAATATGCTGCGCGGCAGGCCGTCCTCGGTAATAAACGATTCATACGCCGCATCGTAGAGGATGACTGCGCCATTTGCGTTGGCATAGTCGACCCATGCTTTGAGCTGCTCGTAGTTATACGTCGCGCCGGTCGGGTTGTTCGGCGAGCAGAGGTACACCATGTCCGCCTTTACATCAGACGGCGGCATGGGCAGAAACCCGTTATCCTCGTTTGCGTCCAGATAGACGATGTTGCGCCCGTTCATGATGTTCGTATCTACGTACACCGGGTAGACCGGGTCGGGCACAAGCACGGTATTTGCCTGGTCGAACAGGTCGGTGATGTTTGCCACGTCGCTCTTCGCTCCGTCGGAGATAAAAATTTCGTCATTGTCGAGCGTTACGCCGAAGCTCTTGTAGTAGCCCTGCACCGCCTCGTGCAAAAAGCCGTAGCCCTGCTCCGGGCCGTAGCCGCGGAACGTCGCCGCGTCGCCCATCTCGTCGACCGCCTTATGCATCGCCTCGATAACGGCGGGCACGAGCGGGCGCGTCACGTCGCCGATGCCGAGCCGGACTACCGTTTTGTCCGGGTTGGCAGCCGTGAACGCGTCAACCTTCTTGGCTATATCTGAAAAGAGGTAGCTCTCCTTCAGGTTTAAAAAATTCTCATTGATTTTTGCCATTTGCGTTCCTCCCCTGTATTCCATTATGATAAAACCATTGTACCATATTTTTTGGAAGAATGCAATCCATGATTTCCCGGGAAAAGGGAAGAAAACGCCGCGTCAGCGCCCCTTCTCCCTGCGCCGGGCGGCGGCCTGCTCCAAGCGGTCGACAATCATGGCGAGCGCCTGGTCGCCGGTAACGTTAGCCGCCGTGCCGAAACTGTCCTGCGCCAGATGGAGCGCGATGATGAGCTGCTGGAGGTGCGCGTCGAAGCCGAACATGGACGTAATCAGCCCGAGCGCGCTCATCACGCCGCCGCCCGGCACGCCAGGCGCGGCGATCATCGTTACGCCGAGCATCAGGATAAATGGCAAAAAGGCCCCGAACGCCGCCTCCTGCCCGCCTGCGAGCAGGAGCGCGAGCGTACCTGTGACAAGGGCGATCGTGTCGCCGATCAGATGGATCGTCGCGCAGAGCGGGATACAAAAGTCCGCCACATCCCGGCTTATGCCGTTTTCATACGCGCACGTCAGGCTGACGGGGATGGTCGCGGCGGAGGACTGTGTCCCAAGCGCGGTCAGATAGGGGGCAAGCGCGTTTTTCAGGGTTTTGAACTGGTTTTTCCGGCAAATCAGGCTCGCCGCGCCGTACTCAAGCAGGAGAAACGCGATCTGGAGCACGAGTATCAGGACAAAGGCGGCGGCAAACGTTTGCAGGACGGACAACAGCCGCCCCTGCGCCGCGATGGTTAAAAAGATACCCGCCACATGGAACGGGATCAGCGGGATGACGATCCGGTCGAGTACCTTTGCGACGATGTCGCGCAGGTCGGACACTGCGCCAAACAGCGACCTGCCCGGCAGGGCCGCCATGCCGATCCCCAGCACGAACGCGAGTACGAGCGCGCTCATGACGCCCAAAAGGGGCGGGAATTCGATGGTAAAAAACGCCTCGTACGCCGTCTGGGATGTATCCGGTGCGGCGAGCGTGCCGACAAAGTGCGGCAAAACGGCCATGCCTGCTGCGTAGGCCGCCGCGCCCGCCAATATGGTCGATACGTACGCCAGCGCGAGCGTTACGCCGGCCATACGGCCCGCTGTGCCGCGCAGGTCGGCCAGCCCGACCGCGATAAAGGAAAAGATCAAAAGCGGTATGATAAAGTTTAAAAATGAACTAAACAGCGCCGTAAACGTCGCCGCCGCGCGCGCCAGCCATACAAACGCCGTATGCTCCGCCAGGCCAAGAGCCGCTGCGCCGCCGCCCACGGCAATCCCAAACAGGATGGCCGCTGCGAGCCGGAACAGCAAGGTATGATGTTTCATTGCAAAATCCCCAATCACACATTTTTGGTTAGTATGGCAGATTTTGCGCCGTTTCATCCATGTTTTGCGCAATAACGCGGTAGGCGGTTCTTATTTGCCTGAGCGGCCAGCGTCCGGCTTTAGCAGGATTTGAAGCTGGTAATTCCATTGCAGGATGCCGGTTACTACAATCGTTTGTACCAGAAAATCCATGTGCGCGCCGCGCTGCGCCGCCGCCCGCTTCAGACGCGACAGCGCCTGCTCGCGGCCGTCCTCCGTGCAGTCGGCGCACAAATACGTCCCGGCAGGCAAAACGGTCAGCCCATCCCGGTCCGGGTAGCGCAGGCAAACGGCAAAGAGCCGGCTGCGCCCGTCTTTGGTGTAGATTCCGGCCAAATCCTCGAATGCGTAGTCGTCCCGGTCGGATTCGTCGATTTGGTCATAAAAATGGCTTAGATAGTTCCACAGGTTGTCCAGCGTCGGATATTCCAAGGTATCGGACAGCAGGATGACCCGTTCCGGAAAGTGTATCTTTGTGGTTTCTGCTATTTCCGTCATGCCGTGGAGCTTTTTTTCATAGTCGGAGCGGGCAGCGCGGATTTTCTTTTTGGCGTATTGCAGTTTAGCGATTTTATCGTTGGCCTGCTGTTCGGCCTGCCTGAGAAATGCGACGACTTCCTCAAGGTTACCGAGCTGTAAGACGCGCTTGATCTCTGCGAGCGAAAGGTCCATATAGCGGAGCGCCTGGATGGTGCTCAGGCGGATGATATCCTCTTTGGAATAGTAGCGGTAGCCCGTCCACTCGTCGCGCCCAGACGGCTTTGCCAGGCCGATCCTGTCGTAGTGGCGCAGTGTTTCGCTCGTCATACCGGCCATTTTGGCCGCTTCGCTGATGGAAAAATAATTTTTCATAATTTCCCCCTTGACTTTTGTGTTACACAAAGGTTTATACTCATTATAGCGCAAGAAAATCCGGCGCGCAACACAATATTTTTATAAATGGGAGGAAACAAATATGAAAAAAGCAGCAGCATTTATTTTATGTATAGTTACGGGGCTGATGCTCTTTGCCGGGTGTTCCGGCGAAGGAGAGGAGAGCAGCTTTGCGCAAAAGAGCTACACAGCCGACGCCGCGCAGGTACAGGCGGTCGAAATCAACGTTATCGACCGGAAAATCGAGCTCGAGCCGTCCTCCGACGGGCAGATTACGGTGGACTATTATGAAAGCGATAAGGAAGCGTACGACATTGCTGTGACCGAGGAGGGGACGCTGACCATTTCCTGTAAAAACAGCAAGGAATGGAGCGACTATATCGGCGGCAAGGCCGCAGAGGAATACCGGGTCATCCGGCTGCATGTCCCGGAGGGGGCGCTCGCGTCGCTGGGCATTACCACAACAAACGAGGACGTTTCCCTGCCGGCTATGACGCTGCAGGACAGCCTGCGTGTAGATGTGAACAACGGCAATATTGACCTGGAGCGGCTCGACGTCGGCAGCGCGGTCAGCCTGACGGCGAAAAACGGCAGCGTCACAGGGACGGTCGTCGGCGGCTACGACGATTTTACCGTTACCAGCGATATAAAAAAGGGAGAGAGCAACCTCCCGAAGCAGGCGGGGAATGGGCAGAAGACGCTTGACGTATCCGTCAACAACGGCGACATCGAGCTAGAGTTCCAAAAATAAATAGGATACAAAAAGGGCGGCAACTGCCGCCCTTTTTCGCAATATAAAATCATTTCCGTATCGCACCAATCGCCTCGTCCGGGATAACAAACTCCGGGCTGCCCTGCGCGCCTGCCGCGACCTCGTACTTGTCGAACGCAATGACGAGATTGCCGTCATTGTTGATGTAGAAGTTCTGGTCGGGCCGGATTTGCGTAAAGCCGTCAAAGGCTGCGCCCTCACCGTCTAGGAAGAACATACCGCCTTCGTCGCGGTTGAGCCGCTCCATCTCCGCGCGGATATACGCGCTGATCGGCGTCACATAGTCCGCCCCGTCCCGGAACAGGCCCGGCAGCGTCAGGAGCGTCCCCGTCCTTTTATCGATCGTGTAGAAGGTGTGCTTGGTCGAGGACGACCCGGCGGTGTAGAGGATATACACGTCGAGCGCGAGGATGTCGTCATTGTCCGTTTTGACCATATAGCCGGAGTCGACGCCCATATGCACCGTTTCGTCGCCGAATTGCGCTTTGAGTTCCTTTACGTCCTTTTCAAAGGCGGCGATCACCGCGTTGGCGTTCTCCTGGAACTGCTCGTTGAGGCGCGCCTCCAGCTCCGGGTCAAGCAGGCCTTCGATCTTCGGCGTGGTGATGTCGGCCTCATAGCCGCCGTCGCTGCTTTGGTAACGCCCAAGCGTCAGCACCCGCACCACGCCGTCAAGCCCAGGCACCGCCGCGACGGCCTGCGCCATGGCGGGCGAGAGGTTGACGCCCGCCACACACAGGATCAGCAGGCATGCCGCAGTGCCCGCGCAGCCCCGCAGCGCGCGCCGCTTCCTGCGCTCGCGCCGGATTGTCGTTTCGATTTGCGCGCGGAGCGTATTGCTCGCCTTTATTGTCTCATATGCCTTTTTGATTCGGTTCATCAAGTTTCGCCTCCATATCGGCCCGGAGCGTCCGCAGCGTCCGGTAAAGCCTTGTTTTGATTGTGTTTTCATTCATATCCAGCACGCGCGCGACTTGCGCGAGCGTCATCCCCTCGCAGTAGCGGAGCACGAGGATGCTCCGGTCTGGTTCTGCGACGGCGGCGACCATGCTGTCGAACAGCAGCCGCGCGTGGTCGTCCTCCGCCGCTTCCTCGACGTGCTCGAGCTGCATAAACCGCTTTTTCCTCCGCAGCTGGGTCAGGGATGTATTCACAATAATCTTATAAAACCAGGTTTTGATGTATTCCGGGTTTTTCAGGCTCCGGATCGAGCGGAGCGCCTTTACTACGCTTTCGTTTACGACGTCCTCCGCGTCCTCCCGGTTTTTCATGTACGTATATGCAAAACGATAGGCGCCATCTACGTTTTGCCGGATAAACTGCTCAAACAGCTGTCTGTTATCCACGCTTGCTACCTCCTTACACCCGTATAGACTGCCGGCGCGGCAAAATAGTTTCATTGAAAGACAGAAAAAGCCTGCAACATCCTTGCAGGCTTTTAAAATTACAAAATATCGAAAATAGAGCCGAAGCGTTTACTCGCCTTCTACGCTCGCGCCGAAGAACTTGATTTCCTTGATTGCGTTCCATGTGCCCTCGGTCTCCCCGGCGATGTTGCCCTTGCACAGCACCTTCACATACCGCGCCGTAACGCCGCCAAGCTCGGTCGTTTCATATTCGTTGTTCGCCTTACCGGAGGCCAGGCCGTCATAGACGCTCTCAAATGTTTCGCCGTCCTGCGAGACGAGTATCTCATACTTTTCCTGCCGTGCGTCGCCCTTGTTCCACATGATCTCTGCGCGGTCCAGCGTGCATGTGCTGCCAAGGTCATAGCATACCCATACGTCCGTCCCCTCTGCCGACCATACCGAGTCGATGTCCCCGTCGTAGGTCATCGGGCCAATTTCGTCCTGGAACGCGTCGCTCCACGTACAGCCCGCGATGGCGAGCTGCCCCTCGGAGAGCGTATAGGTGCAGCCGTCCTTGATGGTGCGGATAACGACCGTGTTCTCATCCTCCGACCAGTATACCACCGCGCCGAACGCTTCGGACACAAACCGGATTGGCACGAGGAAACGGTCCTGCACGATGGTCGCCGGCGCGTCGAGCGCATTTTCAGCGCCGTTTACAAGCGCAGTCGCGCTGTTTTCCGTGATTTGTACAACGGTAGAACCCTTCGACGCCGTTGCGGTCGCCGTGTCGGCGTCCCACTCGATATCTGCGCCGAGCGCCTCAAATATCGCGCGGAACGGCACCATCACGCGGTCGTTCATCATCTGCGGCTCCACGTCGAGGTTCATCATATATTCCTTGTCGAACCGGATATAGATCGAGCCGTCGTCCTCGGGCGGGTTTTCCAGATATGCCTTGTAGTCGTCGACATAGGCTGTCGGCGTATTAAAGACGCAGCCCTTGTCTTTCAGGTAATGGATTGTCTCGCGCAGGTTGTCAAAGTCGCTGTCCTGCCACATGGCCGGGTGGCACTGGATGACAATATAGGGCGACGTAACCTGCAGTCGGTACTGCTCCACAAAGTGGTTGTAGTCGGTTTTCCCTGTCGATATCTCGAGGTTTGCGCGCGTATCGAAGCTGACCGCATTCATAATATCGTTTGCCTGCGGTGCAACGAGTGTGGAGGTAATCTCCGGGAAGGCGTTTAGCACGCGCAGGGTCGTATCCGTGCCGTTGCCCCATGGCAGACAGAACGAGTGCATGGTGATGCCGCACTTTTCCTCCATCAAATCCATCGTCTTTTTGAACGATTCGTACTGCGCGTCATAGTCGTCGTTTAAGTATTCCTTCTCAGCCGAGGTGTAGCCGTGGTGCCAGAGCTCAATCCCCTGTGCGTCCCACGCCTTGATCGTGTCGAAGTATTCCTGGTTGTCGCCCTCGAGGCTGTTGCCGATGATGCCAAAGCTGCCCGGCACGCCCTCCTCCGCAAGGATGTCAGCTACGCGCTGGAACGCGCCGGCGTTCTCCTGTACCAGATCGTCAAACTTGAGCAGCACGACCTGGTTCTTGACCGGCCCAGCAGCGAGCGCGCCCGTACACGACAGGAGCAGCCCTGCGGACAATACGGTGCAAAGCAGTTTTTTGAAAAGCTTTTTCATGGTGTTTCCTCCTCTGACTTTTTCTGTTTCCATTTTACTGTTATGCGGCAAAAATGTCAAGTCGCAACCCCTTTTATTTCCCTCTTATAATATGGCCGGTATTTCATGGTCGCGGTAGTACTTTGGCGTGACGTGAAGCTCCTTTTGGAACACATAGGACAAGTACGACTGCGTTTCAAACCCGCACAGCTCCGCAATCTGGGCAATGCTTTTGCCGCTGTTGCGCAGCAGGCTTTTGGCATGCGACAGCCGCAGCGACAGCAAATACCGGTGCGGCGTTGTGCCGAGCGTGCGTTTGAACACAGCGTGGAAATAGCTCGGGCTGAGGTTCGCCGCGCCGGCAAGGTCCGACAGGGTCAGGCGGCGGGCATAGTTTTCCTTCATGAACTCAACTGCGCGGTAAACGTCGAAGCTGTACGGCGCAGCCGCACCCGTGCCTGCGCGGCAGGTTTTACCGATGTAGTACAGTTCGCCGACCAGCTCGAGAAGCTTTGCCTGCACAATAAGCTCCCACCCGGCCTGGCCGCCAGCCTGCGCGCGGATCATATCGGAAAATAGCGCGCCAATCCGGCCCGGGTCGGCCGCACGCGTCACCTGTGGGAGCGGGGACAGATATTCGTCGGCAAACGCGCCGTCCGGGCAGGAAAAGTGGACATAGTAGCACGCAAACGCGCGGTGGCTCTGCCGCCGCTGCCCCGGATGGACAAAGAGCAGGTTCCCCCTCGCATGCGGGAAGCGCTGCGCGTCAATCAGGCTCGCGCCCTGGCCTGTCATATACAGTTCGATTTCATATTGCCGCGCCGTGCGGAGCGGGGTAAGCTCCTGCCGCCAGTGCTGCTGGGAAATGTAGTAGCCCGCGCAAATCGAATCGAGCATTGGCACACGCCCTCCTTTCACAAAAACAAAGTAAGATTTCAAAAAAATATCAGAACAGTTCGCATTGTAATGCCTGCAAATTCCGCTATAATGACAGTATAAAGTATAATTTTGAAAAAATCAAGAAGGAGTGATATGCTGTGCAAACGTATCAGGTAGACGGGCACGAGCCGAGCCTGCTCCCGGAGGGGAAGGCGTGGCGCTATGTGTGGGGGGACGAGTTCGACGGGGATACGCTCGACCTGGACAAGTGGAGCTTCCGGCTCAACTTCTGGGGTAAGCGGTTCCAGGCTTATACCGACGAGGGTGTGGAGCTGGACGGGAAGAGTAACCTCAAAATCAATCTCATCGAAAAGGATGGGCAGTACTGCTCGGCCCAATTGCAGACGGGCGCAAACTCGTTTGACGCGCCGCCGCCGGCTTATGAAACAGAGGTCAATGCGTGCGGCGACAACAATTTCTGGCCGCTCGGGGAAATCGAAAAGCCGAAGTTCATGCACCGGTACGGCTACTACGAGGTGCGCTGCAAGCTCCAGCAGCAGCCGGGCTGGTGGTCGGCCTTCTGGCTCCAGTCACCGTCCATTGGCACGAGCTATGACCCGGCATACAGCGGGGTCGAGGTCGATATTATGGAAAACTTTAAGCGCGACGGCGAGGTGACAAGCGGCAATTTCTACGGCGGGTACGGCTCCAAGCTTTCGGAGGATGCGCGCGTCCACTACCGTGTCAGCGACACGCCCGACGGCTACCACCGGTTTGGACTCGACTGGAGCGAGGACGGGTACGTGTTCTACTGCGATGGCGTGGAAACGGCGCGCACAAGCGGCCCGGTGTCGCAGGTGGAGCAGTTTATCCTGCTTACGACCGAGTGCAAAGGCTACCGCAATGGCAATATGGATCAGCCGTCCGACGAGCTGAAGGGCGCGGTCCTGCCGGACTGCTTTACTGTCGACTACGTCCGCGTGTTTGATGAAGTGAAGTAAAAAAAGGGCGCGGCCGTGTGGACTTTTCCTTGCCTGTATGGTATACTGACGGCAGAACAGCTTAGAAAGAAGGCGAAAGCGATGCGCAGACCTGACACGGGCAAGCGTGCAGCTGCGGCGGGCGTGCTTTCCGCAATTGTATTAGCGGCTGTGTGTATAGCGTTTGCTTACACGGTAGATTTTTTGACTGGCGGGGATTATTTTATCGGAAAAAGCGCAACCGCGGAGGCTGTCAATGGTATTCCATTTCATGCAGTTATTATTGGCGGCAGCCTGACAGCTGCGGCGATGACGGTTTTCTTTCTATGCCGCCGGACGTTTGAGCTATGGGGCATGTATTTGTCGGTCAGCATTTCTACATATATTGCGTTGCTGGTTGTTTTGTTTTTATGTTTATTGAGCGGCTTGCTCGACAATAGTCCGCTCAACAGGTTTGATTTTCTGCTTTATTCCGTTATCGTGTTTCCGGTAGGTGCCGGCGGCGGAGTTATAGTATGCTTTTTGCTTCAGATCGTACGCAGAAAAAAAGAAAATATGCGAGCCCGAAAAACGGTGAAGTAAAAAAGTCGGCCCCGGAGCTTTCTCCGGGGCCGCAGTATATCCCTTATGTATCGGCCGGCCCGATGCTGACCGGCTGGTAGCCGGTGCGCAGCACGACGCGCCTTAAGTCGTCATCGCCGACGGGCTGCTTCGTCCGCACAAGCGCACAGCGATGGCGCAGATCGACCGTGGCATAATAGCCGTCCTGCCGGTTAAACGCGTTTTCCACGCGCATGGCGCAGTTTTTGCAGCTCATCCCCTCGATCATAATTTTACGGGCATAGGGGTAATGCGCCGCATCTGGATCCGCCGGGCGGATGCGCTTTATCTCGTCGCCGCCGCCTCCGCAGCAGCCGGTTTTGAGTTTTTTGATATAGTTCCAAATGGCAAATATGCAAATCAGCGCCAGCAGGGCGCAGATTGCGGCCGTGGACCATATGCCATCCATACCGACCCCTCCTGTTAGTTATTTTTAACTAACTAAAGTATAGCACTTTTTTCTTTTCCTGTCAACCGGTTAAACAGTAAGAAAAATTATATGCCTTTATATGAGTTATATGGAAAACGCCGCATTGCCGGCCCGGTTCTGTGATATTTCACTAACAGTTGGAAACCGAAAAGGGAAAAAAGAGGGAAATTCACGCTGTTTTTTTATTTTTGGATTGCAATTTTATGCAATATCATGTATAATAATTCTAAATTATTGCAAAAAGGGAGCGTGGAGCTTATGTATACAGCGGCAGTGCTGGGTGCAACGGGCTATGCCGGGATCGAGTTGGTCCGGCTTTTGACCAACCACCCGGGGGTGGAGGTAAAAATGCTCGTGTCCCACAGTTTTGTCGGGAAAAAGATCAGCGAGGTGTACCCCAACCTGCGCGGCGTGCTCGATCTGGTGTGCGAGGAGCTGGACGTCGATAAGGCGGCGGCATGCGACGTCGTGTTCACGGCGCTGCCGCACGGCGCGTCGAAGGAGGTCATCCCCGCCCTGTACGAAAAGGGCGCGCGCATCATCGACCTGAGCGGCGACTTCCGCTACGACGACCCGGCGGTGTACGAGCAGTGGTACGGCGCGCCGCATTCGTCGCCGGAGCTTTTGGCAAAGTCGGTCTATGGCCTGTGCGAACTGCACCGCGATGCGATTAAAAAGACGCGCCTGATCGGGAACCCGGGCTGTTACACGACCTGTTCCATCCTCGGCCTCGCGCCGCTGCTCAAGCATGGGCTGGTGCATACGGACAATATCATCATCGACGCGAAATCGGGCGTGACGGGTGCGGGACGGAGCACGGCGCTCGACTACAGCTTTTGTGAATGCACGGAGAACGCAAAGGCATACAAGATCGCCACGCACCGGCACACGTCGGAGATCGAACAGGAGCTGTCCAACCTGGCGGGCGAGCCGATCGTACTATCGTTTACGCCGCACCTGATCCCCATGAAGCGTGGGATTCTTTCGACGATGTATGCCAACCTGAAGGAGCCGAAAACGACCGCGGAGCTGCTTGCCGTTTACCGCGAATTTTATAAAGATGAATACTTTGTCCGCGTCTATGACGAGGGAACGCTGCCGGAGACGAACCACGTCGCGGGGTCGAACTTTGTTGACATCGGGCTTGTGGTGGATACGCGCTTAAACCGCGCCGTTGTAAGCGCGGCGATCGACAACATAGGCAAGGGCGCGGCCGGGCAGGCCATCCAGAACATGAACCTTCTGCTTGGTATGGACGAAACGACAGGGCTTGCCTGCGCGGGCTTTTATCTGTAAGGAAGAGGAGGAATCAACCATGCTCGATATGGATTTACTGATCAAAAAAGCGGGGATACTCATCGAGGCGCTGCCCTATATCCAGCGGCTCGCGGGCAAAACCGTTGTCATCAAATACGGCGGCAACGCTATGATTAACGAGGAGCTGAAATCCTCCGTCATGGAGGACATCACGCTTTTGAAGTTTATCGGTTTAAACCCTATTGTCGTACACGGCGGCGGGCCGGACATCTCCAGCGCGCTGACGACGTATGGGATTGAGAGCCGGTTTGTAAACGGGCTGCGCGTCACGGACGCCGACACGGTCCGGATTGCGCAGATGGTGCTCGTCGGAAAGACGAACAAGGAGATCGTAGCGGGCATCAACGGCAAAGGCGGGCGTGCAGTCGGCATCAGCGGTATCGACGGCGCCCTGCTTGAGTGTGAAAAATATTACACCGAGGTGGACGGCGAAAAGGCGGACATCGGCTACGTGGGCGACATTGTGCACGTCAACCAGGATTTGCTCCACCTGCTCACCAGCGACAAGTATATCCCTGTCGTTGCGCCGATTGGGACAGACAAAAACGGCCAGAGCTACAATATCAACGCCGACACGGTGGCAAGCGAGCTTGCCTGCGCGCTCAAGGCGGAAAAGCTGATGCTTCTGACCGATATCGACGGCGTGAAGGATGCGGATGGCAATATCATTTTTGAAATGAGCGTACAGGAAACGCGCCGCCTGATCAACGAGGGCGTCATAAACGGCGGCATGATCCCGAAGGTGCTCGGCTGCGTGAAGGCGATCGGCGGCGGGGTACAGCGCGTCCATATCATCGACGGGCGCGTCCCGCACAGCATTCTGCTGGAAATCTTCACCGACACGGGGATCGGCACCATGATTACGAAATAATGTGCTGTATGCGTGCATAATACAGAGTCAAAAAAGTGAAAAGATGCAAATTTGCATCTTTTCACTTTTGTTTTTTATATTGAACGATTCAAAGGGGATAGTAATTACCGAAAAGATATTAAAGTCGAAAAGTAAAAAGTTTTTCTGCGGGCACGTTTAAAATATCGCATATATCAAAAATGACGTCTAAAGATACGGCGCAGTCCGCTGTCTCAATTCTGCTCATATGTGTCCGGCTTATATTTATAAGTTCCGCCAGTTTTAATTGAGAGAGGTTTCTTGCCTTTCTGTAATATGCTATATTC
>DVOF01000114.1 GCA_018713805.1 Candidatus Aphodoplasma excrementigallinarum
ACAAATATTTTATGAGAAATCAACGGAATAAATTATAGCATATTCGTCCGGAGAAATCAAGTTAAAATTTTCACAAACTTTTATTTTCATCGTCCTGTTTTTTCTTTTTCTGCCATAAAATCACATAAACGGCAAGCGCAATGACTAACAGGCTCATTGCGGTAAGTAAAATCGGCGTTTGGTTCTGTAACATCGCAGCGCCGTCGCCTGTCCCGGGGCCGTCGTCCTCCGCGGAAGCCGCACCCGCCTGCTGTGTGCCGTCGCTGCCTGTCTGGTAAGAGGCGAGGTATTTCCCGAGCAATGCGCCGTCCGGCTGATATGCAGCGAGCGTCTCGCCCGCTTCATAGGCCGCCGCATAGTCACCGCTCAGCGCTACGGTATAGCTTGCCGAAAGATCGAGCGGCTCCTCCCCCACGTACAGTTCCTCTAACTGTTCGCTGCGCATTCCCCCGCTGCCAGACTGCGTCCGGGTGACTGCGCTGACGCCGGAAAAGTACGGGTAAGAATCTCCCCCCTCTGCGATTTTCCCGCTGATCAGGTCGTAAACCTCCTGCCCGTACAGGCGCTTCACATACATCGTACCGGCCTCCGACGCCTCTCCCTCCTGTGCCTGGGCCACTTCCTGTGCGGCAGTCCGGCTTACAATGGCAAAGTCGCTGTCCGTCATAATCCGACAGCTATCCGCGAGCACAGCCGCCGCCTTCTCCAACGTAACGCCGCCGTCCTGCGCAAAGGCCGCCGCCGCACCAAGTATGCTCAAAATCAGCAAAACCGCGATACTATTGATTTTTTTCTTCATTCGTATCCTCCTCCATATCCGCCCGGTAGCCCGCCAGTGTCAAAACGACGCGCTGGGGCGCGTCTTTTGCCGTTCCCCACTCCATGTCCTTGTTGCGGTAGTCGAACTTGAGCGTAAATTTATGAATATCCTCCTGCAAGGCCGACAGCATGGCCTGTTGCTTCTGATACAGCGACGCGGTGAAGCGGCGCGCCGCCTCCGCGCCAAGATACTGTCCGCTCTTTTGCACCAGCTCGCGGTAATGCGGCAGACAGAAGCCCGTACATGCGTCAAACTTGTCCCGAAATGCTTCTTCTTTGTCCCACAGGTAGAATACCACGTCCAGATACCGCTCCATTGTCGCGTCCACATTTTTGCATATAGCGCAGCCCTCCTCCACCGAGGCGATTGTCGAGCCGAGCACAGCGCCCGACGTGGAGGCGGCGTCCTTCTTTTTGAACAGGCCGCCCCGCTTCCCGCCTGCGCTGGTGACATTCGCCTCCACCGCGTCGAGCCGCTCACGCACACTTTGCAGGTGCGTATCCAGTACGAGCGCGAGGCTCAGCTTATTCTGCCGCGCGGAAAGCATGGAAAAGTGGCGTGCGCAAAAGCCGAGCGAATTGGTCAACATCCGCGCGTCCGGCTCCATCATGGACGCGCCGAGCGTATAGTCGACCCGCTCATTTTCAAGCCGCCGCGCCAGCGCGCAGAGCGGACAGCCCGCCGCCGTGTCGAACGCCTCGTTGACCGGTATGGTGTAGATCGTTTCTTTCATCGTATCCCCGTCCTTTTGTCTATCCAGTATATTTGTATAATGGTGCGAAAAATCTCGCTGAACCCTTCCCAATAAAGCACGCCCCCGCACGAGCGAATCACCGCCGCAGAGGCGGCGTTGCGCTTCTCGCACGAGACCATGACGCGCGTAAGGCCGAGCCGATCCGCCTCCCGCAGGACGAGCGCAAGCTGCTGCTTGGCATAGCCTTTGCCCCGTTCGGTCGGGCGGACAGAATAGCCAATGTGCCCGCCGCCCTGCTTCATCTCCTCCGAGAGCGTGTGCCGGAGCTGTATCGTGCCGATAATGCGGCCGCTGCCCCTGTGTACGGAAAAGTACGTCGTCGCCGCCACGCCCCATGGTGAGGTCGCGGCATTGCTGGCGCGTGCCACCTGCGCAAGCCAGTCCTGATAGTCGGTATAGTCGAGCAGTCCGCATGCGCCCTGGATTTTCTTTTCGCCAAACGCGAGAAACTCCTCCCGGTATGCCATTGCCCGGTTTTCGTGGCGCATAGACGGTTTTTCCAGCACAAGCTCCTCCATGCAGTGTCCCCCCTGTCATCCCGGATAAAAAGAATGCATGAAACATGGCTTTTATTATATCACACCTTATGGTATAATGAAAGTATATTTTTGATTGGGTGAATGCTATGCAAATAGAAGAAACAAACAATCATATTGTCCTGCACGGCGTGACGGAATTTGATTTGGAGCAGACCTTCTCGTGCGGGCAATGCTTCCGCTGGGAGCGGGATACTGGCGAGACGTATACCGGCCTGTTCGGCGCACATCCCCTGCGCATTGGGCAGCAGGGCGACGTTATTACGCTGTATCATACGACGAAGGAAGAATATGAAACAATTTGGTGCGGTTACTTTGACCTTGACGCCGACTACCGCGCGATTCAGGCGCATCTCGCGCGTGACGCTGTTATGCGCCGGGCCATAAGCGCGGGGCGCGGTATCCGCCTGCTGGTGCAGGAACCGTTTGAAACGCTTATTTCCTTCATCATCTCTGCCAACAACAATATTCCACGCATAAAGGGGATCATTGCGCGGCTCTGCGAGGCCTTCGGCGCGCCGGTTCCGTTTGAGGGTGGGACGGTTTACGCCTTCCCCACCGCCGAAACGCTTACGCGGCTTACGCGCGCAGACCTTGCGCCGCTGCGGGCGGGTTTCCGCGACAAATACATCCTCGACGCGGCGCAGAAGGCAGCTTCCGGCGCGGTCGACTTTGATGCCGTATACGCCATGGACTATGCCGCGGCAAAGCGGGAGTTGAAAAAGGTGATGGGCGTGGGCGACAAGGTGGCGGACTGTGTGCTGCTGTTCGGCTTTCAGAAGTACGACGCTTTCCCGGTCGACGTATGGGTGCGGCGCGTACTCGAGCACTGCTACCCCGACGACGCGCACCGCAGCGACGCGGCCGCGTTCGCACGCGAGCGGTTCGGCCCCTACGGCGGCTTTGCCCAGCAATACCTGTTCTATTACGTGCGCGAAAACAAGATTGCAAAATAGCATTGATTTTTGCGCCGGATTGCTATATAATAGCTTAAACAAAATAAAATATGGAGTGAAGTTGATGAAAAATGTTTTTGACACCTTAAAAGAGCGCGGGCTGATTGCCCAGACGACCCATGAGGAGGAAATACGCGACCTGCTCGGGAAGGAGAAGGTTACGTTTTATATCG
>DVOF01000011.1 GCA_018713805.1 Candidatus Aphodoplasma excrementigallinarum
GCGTCGTCAGTATAGTAGTCCACAAGCGTATCAAAATCCTCCTGCCGGATTGCCGCGTCACAGGCCCGAATAATGCTTTTAATCTCTTCTTCCATTCATAATTCCTCCTTAAACAAAAAGGGCAGAATTACACCTGCCCGCATTCAAATTCTTTCGAAAGCGCTTCTGCCGCTGAATCGGCATTGCCTTCGTCAACAACGATCGATATCTCATTTTCGCTCGTCGTAATCAGACGGATTTCAATCTCCGCCGCGCCAAGGCAGGCAAACGCCCGCGCGCCGACGCCGACCGTTTCCGCCATATGCCCACCGAGCACAAGCTTTGCGTTACCGCTGTTGACATGGACCGCCGCGCCCGGGAAAATACTCTGCACTTTCCGTGTCACGCCCATCAGCTTTGTAACCTCGTCGCCTTCCACGCTGAAGGAAACGCCAATCTCGCTCGCAGCCGGGAGCAAGCTCGAAATCATGTCGACATTGATCCCGTCATCCGCCAAAACGCGGAACACCTTTGCCATCGTTCCCGCCACATTGGGCAGCCGGTCGATCGTCACAACAACAATGTTATCCCGCATCGTAATGCTTGTTACAGGCTTCATACCGCCACCGCCTTTCATTCTGTTCGCCATATATTTTTTACATACTGGATACTAAATCGCCCATGTCATACAGGCCGGGCTTCTTCCCGCACAAAAACTGCGCCGCGCGCACCGCACCGACTGCAAACACTTCTTTGGATGCCGCATGATGTGACAGCGTAATAATCTCGTCCGTTCCGGCAAACATCACCTCGTGGTCGCCCACAATCGTCCCGCCGCGCACCGCATGCAGGCCAATCTCATTCTTGCTCCGCTTCTTGCGCTGGGAGTGGCGGTCGTACACATAGGCCGGCGGTGTAGACAGCACGGACGACACCGCGTCCGCAATGGCGAGCGCCGTGCCGCTCGGCGCGTCAATCTTCTGGTTATGATGCTTTTCAATAATTTCTATATCAAAATTACCCTCCAAAAGCTTTGCCGCACGCTTTGCAAGGTCAATCAGCAGATTGATCCCCAAGCTCATGTTTGCCGAGAAGAATACCGCCGTCTTCCCCGCCGCCGTACGAATCATCTCCTTCTGATTCTCGCTCAGGCCGGTCGTCGCCACAACGACGGGCAAATTTTTTTCGCAGGCATAGCTGAGCAACGGCTCCAGGCACGACGGGTGGGAAAAATCAATAATCACATCCGCCGGCTCGCGCACTTCAAAAATATCACGGTAAACGGGATAGGTATTCACAATTGAATCATTGATGTCTACGCCCGCAACGATGGAAACACCCTCCATCTCGCCCACCAGACGCGTAATCACCTGCCCCATTTTCCCGTTTGCTCCGTTCATAATTACCTTAACCATATGTAAAACCTCGTTATCTTCTGTATTTTATCCGGTTTATTTTACTTTCAGGCCATAGTCAAGCAGCGCCTGCTTTACAACCGGGACATTTTTCTCCTCCAGGTCGCACAGCGGCATCCGCAAGTCGCCGACCGCAAACCCGAGCATATTCATCGCATTTTTGATTGGGATCGGGTTTACCTCAATGAACAGCTTATCGATCAAATCGAGCGCGCGCAACTGCATCTGCGCCGCCTCCTTGCCCTTGCCGTCAAAGTAGAGCTGGCACATCTCGTGCATATCCTTTGGGATAATGTTCGCCGCAACGGAAATCACGCCCAGCCCGCCGACCGAAAGCGTCGGGATGACCATATCGTCGTTGCCGGAATAGATCGCAAGCTCCGGCACGCGCGCTGCAACGTGCGACAGATACGCGATGTCGCCGCTCGCCTCTTTGATGGCTACGATATTGTCGATTTTTGCTAACTTTTCGAGCGTGTCGAGCGCAATAGACAGCTTCGTCCGCCCCGGCACGTTATAGAGGATGATCGGGATATCGACGCTGTCCGCAATCGCCTTAAAATGCAGATATAACCCCTTCTGCGTCGTCTTATTGTAGTACGGCGTTACGACCAGAATCCCGTCGCAGCCGGCCTCCTGCGCGTATTTCGACAGTTCGATCGCGTGCGGCGTATCGTTCGAGCCGGTTCCCGCAATGACCGGTATCCGCCCCGCCGTTTTCTCGACTGTATATCGGATCGCCTCCTTATGCTCCGCGTCCGGCATGGTCGACGCTTCGCCGGTCGTACCGCAGATAATGATGGCGTCCGTGCTGTTAGCAATATGAAACTCAATCAACTCGCCGAGCTTGTCATAATCCACGCCCTCTTTGGTAAACGGCGTAACCAGCGCCACGCCCGAGCCTGTAAACAATGGCTTTTTCATATTGACTCCCACTCCTTTTAAATGATTTCCTGCTTCTATATGGTATGCATCAGCTTAAAAATTGTTTTAAACTCCATTACGGGATTTGCACTACCGGCTTATCCGCAAGCGGGACCGGCTCCTGCGACACGTCAAAGACAATCTTGTTTTCGCCGTCGCGGGTGAGGTCTATGCGCTGCTGATACGTCTTCCCGTCATACTCCACCGTTACAATATACTCGCCCTGGTAGCCGCGCACAACGCTCGTCCCGGCCGAATCCGTAACGGTATCCTCATCCGTCCAGAGCTGGTTAAACACCAGGTCAATGTATGCCGCGCCGGACGGTTTGAGCGTCCAGTCCTCGTAAAACAGCGGCGCATTTTTGAGCCAGTGAGAGCCGTCATAGAGCCCCCACATCAAAAACCCGCTGTAGGCCGGGTGGCTGTACGCCGCCAAAATCATATCACGCGTAAAGTCAGCCTGCAGCTGTTCATCGCTGCAATTGTAGTCAAACTCCGTAATTTTCAGTTCCTGCACGAGCGGCGCAAACGCGTCCGACAGCTCGATGAATTTCTGCGGGTCAAACGCAGTATTATAGTGGCACTGGAAGCCAATCGCCTCGATCGGCGCGCCCATGCCCTGTAATTTCTTCACCAGTTCCTCAAACTTTTTCGCCTGCGCGTCATAGGAGGTGCCGACCGTGTTTTCATTCAAGTATAACACAGCATGCGGGTCGGCCTCTTTTGCCGCCTGATACCACTTGACAAGCGTTTCATCGCCTAATATAGAGCGCATTTCATGATTCTGCATAATTTCGTTGGCAACGTCCCAGTCGCGCAGATAACCCGAAAAGGCGCTCCCAATCTCATCAATATGCGCCAGCGTTTCCGTTTCCATCCGCTCGGGGTCGTTTATAGAATAGTCTGTCTCAAACTCCGGCGGGAGCTTATCCCATTTATCCCATACCATGGTATGGCCGCGCACGTCCAAATCGTAGGACAGCATTTTGTTGACGCAGCGTTTCGCTTTTTCGCGGTCTGAAGCCCATGATGGGCGTTTGAGTTCATTCTCCGGCACCGCCGCATTAAAGAACAGACGCAGGTATTTGTTAATGTTGCGGCCCTTTTCGCTCGATTCGTCGAGGATCGTGCTGTTGACCGCTGTGCCGAAATCAAATTCATGTTTCTGCAAAGCGGCATTGACCTTTGCTCCGGATACGGGCGCGCCGCCCTCGCCGACCACTTCTATTTCCAGATCGGACTTCCGGTACTGCTCAATCCGCTCCCATGCGTCTTTGCGCCACTGCGCATCTTCTTCGCGTCCGGGATACGTCGCGCCCAGCATGGGCAGGTCGTCAAACTCCACCGCATCCTGATAGTTGATCACCTGAAAATCCGCAATCTCCACCGTCTGCGGCGGATAGCCGAACCGGACGTTTACCTGCGACTTATCGGCCGCCATGTCCATGTTGGCCGTATATGGAATGAATATCTGCGTCCACGCGCCGTCAGGTGCAAGCGTGACGCCCTGCGACATGATTTTATCGTACTTCCCGCTCGCTAATTCTTCGTGGACGACGCTGACCTGCGCCGTATCGTCCGACGCATCCGTAGCGCGGGCATAGAACATACACAGCAAGATGTCGCCCTTTTTGACCGCCTGCTTGACACGCAGAACCGCCTGAATGCCATAGACATTGTCCGGCTGCGTCACCGTCTGCACGCGAAGCGCCTCGTCAAACGGCATGCCGCTTACTGAAACCGTCTCCTTTTTTACCATTTCCCCGCCGCTGACGTTCGCCGCAAGGAACGTATCGCTGTCAATGATCGGGCTCCGCTCCGGCAGGGCGGCAAGCTTTTCTTCGTTGGTCAGGCTCTCCCCGCCCGGCTGCGCTGCCGTTTTGATATCGACCGTGCTTGTGCTTTCAATCCAGTCGACCTGCGCGCCGAGCGCCTCACTGAC
>DVOF01000115.1 GCA_018713805.1 Candidatus Aphodoplasma excrementigallinarum
GTGTATAAGAGACAGGTCCACGGTTTCAATATAGTGTTCATTCTCATCAAATACCTTGATTTTTCCCGCCTCTTCAACATACATAACCTGTGGTTCGTTTACTGCCTGTTTACGATCCGCCTCCAAACCAAATAAGGAACTTTCTTCATAATCCCACTCATTTCCTAATACATCTATGATGCATACGCGGCGATACCCACCATCAGCCGAGCTGTCATAAACCGACCCGCAAACAAGGCCAGGTATATATTCCATTGTTTCTAAAAAGTCACTTTTAAACAGTATCTTGCCTGTATGGTCAATATAGTTATATACATATCTCCCATTGCTTATATCTTTTTCCGACTGGCTTACTTCTCTTACGCCAACCTTTGCCGCACCGTTTTTAAAGGGCTCTGCTTCGTAATAGATAAACGGAATGACAACCTCCCCGTACCGATTAATATAGCCACATTTTCCTTCCTCGTTTAATACCATTGCTAACCCTTCTGAAAATGATACGTTTCTATAGACCCCTAACCCCACTTCCGGACGATAAAATTCAAACGGAATCGCCACCTCTCCGTCTGGTGTGATATAGCCTATCTTTCCTTCGTCATTTTCTACCGCAGCAAGCCCTTCTGAAAACTCAAAAATAGACTGATAAACCGGTTCAATTTTGACCGCTCCATCTGCGTCCATCATGCCCCATAAGCCATCCAAACAAAACAGATACCACGCCTCTGCCGCCTTTTCTTCTTCGGTTAATGTATGCGGTACGACAGATGCAGGTTCAGAAATCGATATTGTTTCATGTTCTTCGTCCCAATCAACCTGTTTTCCTAACACTTCCGACAGAGCGCGTATCGGAACATAGGTGCGGTCATTGATTGTGACAATATCATTGTCTATTATTTTTTCCTCACCATCCACAACAATTTTATACTTTACGATCTCTGCCGTTAACTGCTGCGCAAACACCCCAAGAGAAAAAGCCAATAACACAGCAAAAATACCAACAACAAACAATGTTAAACTATTTTTTCGCTTTCTCATTCTTCTCCCTCCTTATGGTATCTGTAATAATGAATACATGCACTGCCCTCAACTGATTGACGGATATCATAGCAAAAAGGGACACACCGTCCTGTCAACAGTATATCCCCTTCCATATTATTTTTCAATCCCCTCTATTGACTTGTTTTTACCCCAAACGTCAAAATCTGCAACAAAAGTCCGCGCCCTACACCGGCAGCACCGCCTTGATCCCAATCCCGATCAGGATAATCCCACCCACAATTTCTGCCCTCGGGCCGAGCAAATCGCCAAACCGTCTGCCCAAAAGTATGGCAAGCAGGCTCAGAATCGTGGTTGTAACGCCGATGATTCCGACTGCGGACCAAACCTCCATCCCGCCGGCGGCAAAGCCAATCCCAACCGCAAACGCGTCGATACTTGTCGCAAGCGCCTGCATCAGCAAAACATTCCATGCAAAAGCCTTTGTAACGCAGCGTTCCTCGGCGCTCCGGCCTATCCCGTCCTTCACCATTTTTGCCCCGATTATCCCAAGTATGGCAAGGATGACGACGCCGGAATACTTCTGTATCACAAACGAAAACAAGCTACCAGCGTAAAAGCCAAGCAGCGGCATCAACGCCTGAAACAGGCCAAAGCATGCCGGTATTGCCAACAGCTTCCCAACGCGTATGCCACGGTAGACCATCCCATCCGTCATCGACACCGCCGCCGCGTCCATACTCAGCCCAAAACCAATCAAAACAACCTCAACAATCCCCATACCGGCACCGCCCGTCCATATTTTCTACTCTACCATATGTATGAACGGGAAAAGCATTTTAGCCGTCAATCAAACAAATTCAGCTTTACCGATTTGGCATATTCGCGCGGGGACATCCCCTCGACTGCCTTAAACTGGCGCGAAAACGTATGAATCGAGTCATAGCCGAGCAAGAGGGCAATCTGCGTAAAATTATAGTCGTTTTCCCGGATAAACCGCTTCGCACGGGAGATTTTCAGTTTGCGGAAATACTGCACCACACCCATACCGGTTTTGTTTTTAAATATGGTTTTTAAGCGGGTGGGGCTGATGTTTACGGTTCTGGCAAAGTCCTCAAACCGGAGGTTCTGGTTGATGTTTTCCTCCATATACTCCGTCAAATCGCCGACTATGTTGTTGTCCAGCCGCTCCGTCAGCACAGAGAGCGGCCGCTCCGTAGCAGGCCGGATGAAGTTGCCGCGGTAAAGCGAAATCAAAAGCGCCTCCAGCGAAAGCTTGATCATCTGTTCCGCGCCGAACACCGCGCCGCGCCGCCGCGACAGCAGCTTCAAATTCGGGTCGGACAGTGGGGAGTCGAACGCACGCCCGGCCTCTTTTACAATTGTGGAAAGGTATTCCTTCTGGTCGCCGTTGATTTTAAAAATCCGGTCGCTGAAAAATTGAACTGCCTTACTGCGGCAGTAAAAAGACACAATGACCAGATTCGGCGCAACCATTCCGTCCGCGTACAGCGCGTGGAACTCGCCCGGCTTATGGAATGTTATTTCGCCCTGCTTGAGCCGGTAGAGCCGCTCGTCGGCGCGGATG
>DVOF01000116.1 GCA_018713805.1 Candidatus Aphodoplasma excrementigallinarum
GGTGTAGAATAGCCGGTGTTTGTCGAATCCGGCTTTCTGGAATTGGTGATCCACGTTGGTGGTTAGAATAAAATAGTCTCTGTTTTTCACCAGCTCGTACAGCCTGTTATATACCGGCTTTGGCGCATCCATATAACGGTTGATCCAAATATGCCGACTCCACCAAGCCCAATGTTCTTCCAAAGTGTCAAACGGATAGAAGCCGCCAGAATATATATCCTGAATCGGATACTTCTCAGCAAAGTCGTGGAAGTATTTATGAAACCGTTCGCCCGAATAGGAAAGACCCGCAGAAGTGGAAAGGCCCGCGCCCGCGCCGATGATAATGGCATCCGCATGATTGAATGCTTCTTTCAACTTGCAAATGCTATCAGGTGTATCTTCTGACTTGTGAATTTGCCAGCGAAACATTATGCGCACCGCCTTTCCTCATATTCTCTTGTGCTATTGATATGCGAATCTTCTGTAATCTGCTGTTTAACCGTGATTTTTCTTGACTTTTTCCTGGTGCGCAAAGAACAGAACACCGGAGTGTTCGCGCCCACGCCAAGTTCCAAAAACAGTACGTGTAAGCCCTCGTGGTGCCGGATAAAGCCGCTATACCGGCCGGAGGCGGCATACCAGCCCTCGTCCTGCACAAAGGTGTCGTCGACGCGCAGGTTCATAGTCATCGGTGCGCCGCAAACAGGGCACTTTGGAACCAGCTCTGTGGGGATTTTCATATCCTTTTGCTCCGCTGCCATCTGCCGGACGGTTTTTTCATTACCGTAGGTCTTGTCATGGCATGGTTTGGAGCATTGCCACAGGCCGTAATCACCCTGGGTATAAAACAACCGCTTCTTATCGAACATAGCAAGCTGGAACTGATGGTCTACATTGGTGGTGAGAACAAAGTAGTCCTTACCCTTCACCAACTTTAGCAGATCCTGATAGGGCTTTCCCACGCCGGCTTCGTAGCGGTTGACCAGAATCTGCCGGCTCCAAAAGGCCCAGTATTCCTCCGGCGTATCATAGGGATAGAAGCCGCCGGCGTACATATCGTGAAAGCCGTACTTTTCTTCAAAGTCGGAAAAATGGCGCCGGAAACGCTCCCCGCCGTAAGCAAATCCCGCCGAAGTTGACATCCCCGCGCCGGCGCCAATGACGATGGCGTCAGCAGCTTTGATTTCCTGCTTCAACTTTTCAATTTGTTCCGAGTAGTTTTCGGTAAATGGAAAGATCGGTCTCTTTAAAAACATTGAATATCACCTCGATTTTGCTGTTAGTACGCTCCCTATACTCATTCACAGTTTGAATTGCAATTTCAGCCGCTTTTTCATTAGGAAAATGGAATTCTCCGGTGGAGATACAGCAGAAAGCGATACTTTTGACGCCGTGTTGCTCCGCCAGTTCCAGGCAGGAACGATAGCAGGAAGCCAATAATGCTTTGTCTCTTCTGGTGAGTGGGCCGCCAACGATGGGCCCAACGGTGTGCAGGACATAGCGGCAGGGCAGGTTAAAAGCGGGCGTGATTTTGGCTTTCCCGGTTTCTTCCTCGCGGCCCTGCCGCTGCATTAATTCTGCGCAGGCCAGGCGGAGCTGTATCCCGGCGAAGGTATGGATGGCGTTGTCGATGCAGCCGTGACAGGGGATAAAGCAGCCCAGCATTTGGCTGTTGGCTGCGTTGACAATGGCGTCGCAGCGCAGGGCCGTAATATCCCCTTGCCAGAGATAAACCCCTTCCTGTACCGGGCGTAGATCGGCAAGATCGGTGATTCCTTTGCACCGCGTTTCCTCCTGCAAATAGGCGTCCTGTACCGCTAAAAATTCCTGGCTGGCAGGGCGCGGCATTCGGATATTGAACAGGGAACGGAGCAAACGCTTTTGCGCCTGTTCATCTGTGGGGATTTCCATTCCCGCATATCTTGGCTGTTCTTTCAGCAACGCCTTGATTAAATACAATCGTCTTTCTGTCTGTGTCATTCTGCTCCCTCCCGAATCACTGCTCTCAGCGGGCAAACCCCCATACAATTGCCACAGTGCAGGCAATGCACCTGCTGAATCACTGCAGGAACGGAAGTGAAATCAATACAGTTTTGTGGGCACACCGCCTCACAGGCGCGGCAGCGGGTGCAAGCTTCTGTGATAAAATAGCCTTCCGGCTTTGTTTTTACCTGCCCGAAAGAAAAGAAAAACCGTTCAATTGGCTTTTTGGACAGATCAAACCATTCGCCGCTTCCCTCATAAATCTGGAATACCGTCAAAGCCTTTTGGGATTCCGGCGTGGGATAGATTTTTTTCATATAAGGGTTTTTTTCAAACAGCCGGTACAGCAGTCCGCCGCCAAGCTCTTTTACCCTTCCACGAACCGACACTGCTATGCAGGACATGGTATCTTCGCCCCTCATACCAGTCAGCGCCATATATCCGTTTTGTTTCAAACGGGAATAGAAACCCTTGCCTTTGGCGGTAAGAAAATACAGCCCGTTTTCATCGGCATCCATCATATTGATGGCACAGGTCACGGGCAGCCCGCCTATATCTGTGGATGCAGCTACGGCGGTATGTATCTCCTGCTGCAAATAGTTCAAAACCTCTGCTGCTGTCATTTCAAATACACCTCCTATACTTATATCATAACGCCATAAGAAGAAAACGTAAAGTACGCACTTTTTTGTGGTGTAGTTACCAAATGGGAACCATTGTGTTTCTAATAAATATCTGCTATACTGGTTGTAGAATGAATTGACAACCAGTACATGGTTCTGTCAAGCAGGAGAAGGTGGAGATTTTTCTTATATTGGTTGCAGATACATAAGCGAGGAGCGTAAACACTATGGCGATTGGTGAAAGAATCCATTTTTTCAGGCTTCTGCGTGGTATGGCGCAAAAATATCTTGGTACAGCTGTCGGTTTTCCCGAAAGAAGTCGACAAGGACGCTGCCGAGCTTTCAAAAATGCTCTAATATGACTGCTGGCGTTACTACTACCCAAAATATGACACCATTCAGCTCTGGGCGAAAGTCCCTTCGCAGGAGTTAAACGATGCTATGGTCAAGGCGCTCAAGGGCAAATTCAAAGACTAATACAAATCGGAGTTTGTTTAAGAGGTTTCATATGAAAAAATATTACTTGGAAATGCTAACGTTAATAATGTTTGGAATGGTTTCTTGTTGTGCTGTTTTTTATAATCAACTTAGTTTGATTCAGCGAATAATGATAGGCTATATGTTTTTGTTTACACTTCACGAATGGGAGGAAACACGCTTTCCTGGAGGCTTTGCAAAATTGATGTCAAAGTTCTTTGGGCTAGAAGTTACGCAAGATAAGGAAAATGCGTCACATATTCCAGTGGTGGTTTTGTTGATTATGATTACCTTTATCCCATTCTTTACACAATCGCCGTTATTGGCATTGGTGCCGGTTTATCTCGGATTGTTTGAGACTTTTATCCATATTGTTGGAATTAAAATTCATAAAATGAAAAAGCCATACACTCCTGGGTTGGCTTCTGCACTATTACTGTGTGTGGCATCAGTAAGTGTATTGATTATCTTTTATAAAAATCAGCTTGTCCAAGGCACAGGATATGCCTGGGGTGTATTGCTTATGTTTTTGTGTTTTGCATTAATGCAAAGAACAATAATTGCTGTTTTTGGACTCAGATATAAAAATTTAATTGCAAATACAAAAAAGAAAATCAAAGGAAATAAATGATTCTTGACGTTTTGGAGTAACCAATTCGTCGAATTCCAGCTTGTCGAACCACCAATAACGACAAAAAGCCCTTAGCTGTATTAAGCACAGCTAAGGGCTTTTATAATATGGATTTTCAGAAAATTATTCTGATAACCTGTAAACCACCAGATAGCAGGAATAATGCTACCTTTGGGCATTGTTATCAAATTGATATCAAAAGACTTCTTAAATCGCCGCAAACCCGCATGAACACTGGGTTTTTACGGCGTTTCATTTTACTCCCACTCAATCGTTCCCGGCGGCTTACTCGTAATATCATACACAACGCGGTTTACGCCTTTGACCTCATTGATAATGCGGTTAGAGATCTTACCAAGCACGTCGTACGGGATTTTGGCAAAGTCGACCGTCATCGCATCGTCGCTTGTTACCGCGCGTACTGCGACAACGTGGTCGTACGTGCGGTCGTCGCCCATGACGCCGACTGTGCGCAGGGGCGTAAATACGGTAAAGTACTGCCAGATGTCGCGCGTCAGTCCCGCTGCCGCAACCTCCTGGCGCAGGATCAAATCGCTTTTGCGCACGATCTCGAGCTTTTCCTCTGTGATATCACCGAGCACACGGATGGCGAGACCCGGGCCGGGGAAGGGCTGGCGCCATACCTGCTCGTCCGGAATGCCCATCTGCGTCCCGAGCGCGCGCACCTCATCTTTAAACAGGCTGCGGAGCGGCTCAATGATCGCTTTGAAGCGCGTGTCCTCCGGCAGGCCGCCCACGTTGTGGTGGCTCTTGATGACCGCCGCATTCGCACTGCCGCCGCTTTCGATTACATCGGGGTAGATCGTACCCTGTACCAAAAAGTCGGCTGCGTCGACCTTGCTCGCCTCTTCCTCAAATACGCGGATAAACTCTTCGCCGATAATTTTGCGTTTGCGCTCCGGGTCGGACACGCCCTCTAATTTTTTCAGGAAACGCTCCTTCGCGTCTACGAATACGAGGTTCATACCGAAGCCCTTCTGATAAACGTCGAGCACCTCCTGCGCTTCGCCCTCGCGCAGCAGCCCGTGGTCGACAAAAATACACGTCAACTGTTTGCCGATCGCCTTATGTACCAGCACGGACGCAACAGCGGAATCCACGCCGCCGGACAGACCGCTCACGACGTTGCTTGTGCCGACCTGCTCGCGGATCAGCTTGATCTGCTCTTCCTCTAAGTTGGCCATCGACCAGTCGCCCTTGCAGCCGCAGATTTTATGTACAAAATTCTTCAGCACAGCAAAACCGTATTCGCTGTGGCGTACCTCCGGGTGGAACTGGATGCCGTACAGGCCCTTTTCCGCATTGCTTAACGCCGCATAGGGGCAGTTTTTTGTGCTTGCCAGCCCAACAAAGCCGTCCGGCAGCTTCTTTACAGAGTCGTTGTGGTTCATCCACACTGTCGACGTCTTTGCCACGCCGTCAAAGAGCGGGCTTGTCACGTCCGCCTCCATCGTCACGCCGCCGTACTCCGCCACGCCGAGGCTCCCGACCTCGCCGCCGAAATGTTGTGCCAAAAGCTGTGCGCCATAGCAGATGCCGAGCACCGGCACGCCAAGCTCAAACACCTCCATGTCACAGAGCGGTGCATTTTCCGCATATACGCTCGACGGCCCACCCGTGAGGATGATCCCCTTGATTTCCGGGTCCTTGAGGTTCTCTATATTGGTAAAGTTCGGCAAAAGCTCGCAATAAACGCCCGACTCGCGCACGCGCCGCGCAATGAGCTGGCTGTACTGCCCGCCAAAGTCGAGTGCAATGATTTTTTCCATCGTTATTATTCATCCCTTTCCATACAACCCGATAGCTTGACGACTGCTAACGGCACAAACCCCCGGGTTGAAAGAATTTATTTTAACCTTTATACGTTCAGCTCCACATTCACGCCGGAAAAGTCCTTGCCGGCGAGCAGCGGGGCGATATATCCTTCGATAAATTCCTCGACCTGCTCTTTGGAGCGGCCAATATACTTCGACGGCTCAAGCAGCGAGTTCAATTCTGCTTCGTTCATCATAAACGCCGGGTCGGCCGCCATCTTTGCAATCAGCGTATTCGGCTTGCCCTCGAGCTTGACCTCCTTTGTCACCTGCATGGAGTATTCACGGATTTTTTCGTGCAGCTCCTGCCGGTTTCCGCCGCGCTTTACTGCCTCCATCATGATATTTTCCGTCGCCATAAAGGGCAGGTTCTCCATCAAACGCTTCTCGATCACCTTCGGGTATACGACCAGGCCGTCGGTCACGTTGGCAAAGATGCCGAGCACCGCGTCGGTCGACAAAAATGCCTCCGGAAGCGAGATACGGCGGTTGGCCGAGTCGTCGAGCGTCCGCTCGAGCCACTGTGTCGACTCCGTCATGGCGGGGTTGACCGTCATGGCGATCACATTGCGCGCCAGCGACGTCATCCGCTCGCACCGCATGGGGTTGCGCTTGTACGCCATGGCCGACGAGCCAACCTGCTTCTTTTCAAACGGCTCTTCAATTTCGCCGAGCCCCTGCAAAAGGCGGATGTCGTTGGCGCACTTCGACGCGCTCTGCGCAATGCCGGACAAAACCGAAAGCACGCGCGAGTCGAGCTTTCTCGAATACGTCTGGCCTGACACAGGATATACGTCGTCAAAGCCCATCTTCTCCGCAATTTTGCGGTCAAGCGCTTTGACCTTCTCGTGGTCGCCCTCAAACAGGCTCAAAAAGCTTGCCTGCGTCCCGGTCGTACCCTTGCTGCCCAGCAGCTTCAGGCTCCCGATTACATAGTCCACGTCCTGCAAGTCCATCAGCAGGTCGTGCAGCCAGAGGCACGCGCGCTTGCCAACGGTTACGGGCTGCGCGGGCTGGAAGTGGGTGAAGCCGAGCGTCGGCAGAGCCTTATACTCGAGCGCAAACTCCGACAGCTTTTCCATCACGAGCAGGATTTTCTGCCGGATGAGCTGCAGCGCCTCGCGCAGGATGATGATGTCGGCGTTGTCGGTCACATAGCACGACGTTGCGCCGAGGTGGATGATCCCCTTTGCATTCGGGCACTTCACGCCGTAGGCGTACACGTGCGCCATGACATCGTGGCGGATTTCCTTTTCCTTTGCCGCCACCACATCGTAGTCGATATCGTCGATATGCGCCTCCAGCTCTTTGATCTGCTCTTCGCTCACCGGCAGGCCAAGCTCATGCTCCGCCTGTGCGAGTGCGACCCACAGCCTGCGCCAGGTCGAATACCGCTTGTCCGGGGAAAAGAGATAGAGCATCTCTTTGCTCGCATAGCGCAGGTTAAACGGGCTTTCGTATATGTCCTTCATACGATCCTTCCTTTATCTTAGATTTTGTATGTGAAATAAACAGTTGCGGGCACCTGAAAATGCCCGCAAGCGTACTGCCTGTTATTTCGTTTCGCCGTGCTCGTAAGCAATCGCCGCGCCGACAAAGTCGCGAAACAGCGGATGCGCCCGGTCGGGCCGCGACTTGAACTCCGGATGGAACTGCACTGCGCAGAACCACGGGTGATCGGGCAATTCTACGATTTCGACCAGATTGCGCTCCGGGTTGACGCCGCCGACAACCATGCCGCCCTGCGTAAACTTGTCCAGAAACTCGTTGTTGAACTCGTAGCGGTGGCGGTGGCGTTCGCTGATGTCCGCCTTGCCGTACGCCTTGTAGGCAAGCGTCCCCTCGTTTACATGGCAGGCGTAAGCGCCGAGGCGCATGGTGCCGCCGAGCTGGTTGATGCCGCGCTGCTCTGGCATGAGGTCGATGACCTTATACGGCGAGTCGGCGTCCACCTCGCTCGTGTGCGCGCCCTTGAGGCCGAGCACATTGCGCGCAAACTCCACGACTGCCATCTGCATGCCAAGGCATATGCCGAAAAACGGAATCCCGTTTTCACGCGCGTACTTGACCGCGGTGATCTTGCCCTCGATGCCGCGGCTGCCAAAGCCGCCCGGGACGAGGATGCCGCTCGTTTTGCCGATTTTCTCCTGGACATTCTTTTCCGTTAAGTCCTCCGCACTCACCCAATGCAGGTGCACCTTGGCCCGGTGGGCGATCCCGGCGTGGACAAACGACTCCGTAATGCTGATATAGGCGTCCTGCTGCTCGGTATACTTGCCAACAACGGTGATGTGGACGTCCTGTTGCGGGTTTTTGAGGTTATATACGATCTTCTCCCACTCGGCCATGTCCGCCTCATCTGTTTTGATTCCAAGCCGCTCGCATACGAGCGCGTCGAGGTTTTCTTTGTGCAGCAGAAGCGGCACCTCATAGATCGAGCTTGCGTTCGAATTGTCGATCACATGCTCGCGCTTTACGCTGCAAAATACAGCCAGCTTATCCTTGAGTTCTTCTGTAATGCCATCCTCGGAGCGGGCGATCAGAAAGTCGGGGTTGATCCCGCGCTCGCGCAGCTTGGTCACGCTGTGCTGCGCCGGCTTTGTCTTCAGCTCGCCGGTCGAGATGCCGGGTACGAGCACGACGTGCATAAAAATGCAGTTCTGTGGCCCCTGCTCGATCTGCATTTGCCGGATTGCCTCCAAAAACGGCACGCTTTCAATGTCGCCGACCGTACCGCCGATTTCCGCAATCAGAATATCCGGCTCGCGCTCTTTGGCAAGGTCGTACATCCCCTGTTTGATCTTGTTCGTCACGTCGGGGATGACCTGCAGGGTCTTTTTGATATGCGCGTCAAACTGCATGTTTAACAGCGAGAGGTAGACCTGCCCCTGCGTGATGTTGTTTAAGTTGGTAAACTCCCCGTCCGTGAAGCGTTCGTAATGGCCGAGGTCGAGGTCCGTTTCCGCGCCGGAGTCGGTGACAAACACCTCCCCATGCTGGTACGGGCTCATCGTGCCGGGGTCAACGTTTAAGTACGGGTCAAACTTCTGAATCGTGACCGAGAGGCCGCGGTTTTTCAGAAGCCGTGCAAGGCACGCCGCCGTAATCCCCTTCCCAAGCGAGGAAACGACGCCGCCCGTGACAAATATGTATTTTGTGCTCATGTATTTCAACTCCTACGTGTGAAAATCAAAACAGAATCCAATCATTTTCCAGTATGTCCGCACCGGGCGGACAAAAATAGACACAAAAACCTATTTAACAGTATACCATTTGCACAACCGGCTTGCAACAGCAAATTCTAAATTTGCTTGAAAAAATGCCTTTCTTTTCCGCCTTTCTTGTAATTTCCCCCATGCCGTGGTATAATACTTTTATTCTTTGATGTAAAAAAGGCACAAAAGCAATTTTTTGGGAGGATCGGGCGCCTATGGACCGGCTCAGGCTGATACTCGCCGTAGCTGCGGCGAAGCTGATATTTTTGTTTTGCCGCATCACAGGCTCGCGCGGCTCGGCGACGCCGGGCAAGTATGCGCGCGCACTGTGTCCCAACGTGATTGCCCTGCTTGCCGCAAAGGTAAAGCGCGGTATGATTGTCGTGTGCGGCACGAACGGCAAGACGACGACAAATAATCTGATCAATGCTACGCTTGTACAGGCGGGCTACAAAACCGTTTGCAACAACGCGGGCGCAAATATGCTAAACGGTATTGCGGCGGCCTTTTGCAAGGGCGCGGGCCTGTTTGGGACGCTGCGCGCCGACTACGCGTGCATCGAGGCGGACGAGGCGAATTTGCCGCTTTTGTTTGCGCAGGCAAAGCCGGATATCATTGTTGTGACGAACCTGTTCCGCGACCAGCTCGACCGCTACGGGGAGATCGACCTGACGGCGCAGCTTTTAAAGAAAGCGTTTGACATGGCGCCGGAGGCAAAGCTCATCTTAAACGCCGACGACCCGGTCACGTCGGTGTTTGGGCGGGGGCGCGGTGCGGCCTACTACGGCGTGGCGAGCGACCCGCATATGCTCGCAGTCGAGGAAATCCGCGACGGGAGCAACTGCCAATTGTGCGGCGCGCCGCTTCGCTACGAGTATTATTTATACGGGCAGATCGGGCGTTACCACTGCCCGAAGTGTGGGTATGAAAATCCGCAGGCGGACTACCGCGCAGACGGCATCCGCATTGAGAACGGAATCCTGCATTTTGACGTTAGGCACGCTGGGTTGACCGTACATGCCGAGTCCGAGGTGACGGGGCTTTACCACGTATACAACATGCTGATGGCGTATGCTGCGCTCGATTTACTCGGGGTTGACCACAAGTCCATTCTGAGCGTGCTGTGCGCCCAGAAGCCCGAGCCGGGCCGCATGAGCCGGTTTGGCATCGGCGGGAAGACCGTATACCTGCTCCTGTCTAAGAACCCGACGGGCTTTAACCAGTCGGTCACAACGCTGATCAACGACCGGCGGGAGAAAGACGTTTTGCTTGTGCTCAATGACAAGCCGCAGGACGGCGAGGATATTTCCTGGATTTGGGACGTGGATTTTGAGACCATGCGCAAGGCGGACGCGCACCATTACAGCGTGACGGGGACGCGCCGGTTCGATATGTACCTGCGGCTCAAATACGCGGGCTACGACACAGATACGATTTCGGTTTATGACACGACGGAGGAGGCGCTTGCCGCCATGCTGGAGAGCGGGCGGGATTTGTACTATGTGCTCGTCAACTATACGGCCATGTACCCGGCGTATGTAGCGCTTTCCAGGCTGGAAAAGGAGGGGAGATAGGTGGAGTATTCTCTGACGGTTTACCACTTGTACCCCGACCTGCTGAACCTGTACGGCGACAAGGGCAACATTGCCGTATTGGAGAAGCGGTGCCTCTGGCGCGGCGTAAATGCGCAGGTAAAAACGCTGTGCGAGGGGGAGAGACCCGACTTTTCCGGCGTGGACATCGTTTTGTTAGGCGGCGGCTCCGACCGCGAGCAGCTTTTGGTGAGCCAGTACCGCGACGTTGTCGCGCAGCCACTCAAAGAATATGTGGAAAGCGGCGGCGTGACGCTTGCCGTCTGCGCGGGCTACCAGCTCATGGGAAATTTTTACGAAGCAAACGGGGAGCGGATTGCGTGCTTCGGCGTACTTGACATCGACACAGTGTCGGGCGAGGGACGGCTGATTGGCAACATTGCCGTAGAGGCGACGCTCGGCGGCCGGAGCGTGACGCTTGCCGGGTTCGAAAACCACGGCGGCCGGACGGATATCAAAACCCATACGCCGCTCGGGCGCGTGCGCTTCGGCTATGGGAGCGACGGGAGCGGGACGCACGAGGGTGTTGTCTATAAAAACACGGTCGCTACGTACCTGCACGGGCCGATTCTGCCCAAAAACCCGGAGCTTGCCGACTATCTGATCGAAACGGCGCTGGAACGAAAGTATCCCGGCGCGTTCTCACATGGGCTTATCCCGCTCGACGACACGATGGAAATGCGCGCAAAGGAATATCTGATCCGACGGGAGATGGAGGCGCGCGGCCTGTAGGAGGAAGCAGAGATGAAAAAGAAGATTGTAGAGGACTGGGAGTTTGACGTTGCGGTTCTATCGTGCGGGCCACGCCGGATGGGGTATGAGGCGGGAGATCGTTTTGCCTGCCAGTATGAATGCCCGGCGCACTTCTGCCC
>DVOF01000012.1 GCA_018713805.1 Candidatus Aphodoplasma excrementigallinarum
GAATATAACAAGGAGGGTTTTACCGTGAGAAAAATTACAGGAACCATCATTACAGCGTTGGCAGTCTGTTTCACCCTTCTCTATCATACGGCGTTTGCGGAAAATTATACCTATTTTGATATCGTAAACACCAACTATCCCGAGGACAGTATCGTATCTGACAACGTGACGTATGTCGGCGGGGTTTATTATATGAGTACACAGACGGGCGGGCTTTTCTACTCGCACGACGCGAAGGGCTGGCACTATATCGATGGGTCGGACCGTGCGCGCGTCATATCTGACCGGAAGCGGTACTCGGACCGGCTTATCGTGTTCTCGGACGGCTATCTGGCCTCCTCGTATGACGGCGCGTCGTGGACGCTGCTGCACCAGTTTTTGCCGGATACAGTCGTACACTACGATAACGGCGCGTACATAGCATTTGAAAAGGAATCGGCGGACCAGCAGGGCGGCACGCTATACTTTTCCTATGATGCGGAAACGTGGATTAGACCGACTGAGGCCCGTGTGCTCGACGGCCGCTTTACGGTCAACCAGTATCGCGACAAGTATATCATAAACGGTATCAATACCGAAAGTGGTACGGTATCAGCTGTGCTGCTGTTTAACGGCTCGGTCTATACGCTGCCTTACGATTATGTGGAGTATGATACCCGCAGCGGGAATTACGCAGGAATCAAAAAAACGGAATCCTCGGTTGAGCTGTATCTCGGTACGTCTCCGGACGCGCTTGCGCCGGTTGCGCTGCCAACCGATACAACGGCGACAAACGCATCCTACTACGACGGCAGCTTTTATATCGCTTCGATCCATGACAATACATTCTCTGATGTATATAAAAGCAATCCGGACGGGACATGGCTGTCCTATGGACTGTTCTATATGCCGCTGTACAAAACGGTAGACGAAGAAGGCTCTGAACGCGGCGTTTATATCATGCATGACGGGTATAAAAACACAGTCAGCATTGTCATCCTCAAAAATGGGGAATCCTCGTATGAAATGGCCGGCGTAACGCTGGCAAACGGCGTTCGCTTTGACATGTACGGGTCTGTGTTCGGCATTACGACGGGGGACAAGCCCTCGAACCTGCTGTCCACCGACGGGCTGAACTGGCACCAGGTCGATGAGGCGTCCGCTTTTTCCATCCTGAACGCGCACTCCCTGCGGGGCGACTACCTGTTTGTCGACCGTACCACAGACCATACGGTACTAAAGCCAAAGGGCGACCCGGAGGACAAAATCGGGGAAAAGGGCGTGGAGGTCCGGATCGACGGCTGGTATATCGCTTTCGACCAGCCCCCGATCATCGTAAACGACCGGACGCTTGTCCCCCTCCGCGCGATTGCAGAGTCCATCGGCGCAGGGGTAGAATATGACGGCGCCACAGGAACAATTACCCTCAGCAAGGGCGGCAACGTCATTACCATGCAGGTAGGCGGCAGTGTCGCACATATTACATATTATGACGGCGCGGTTTACGACGCATACCTTGACACGCCTGCTACGCTGGTCAACGACCGGACGCTTGTGCCGGTGCGGTTTATTGGGGATACGTTTGGATATTATGTGGACTGGCAGGCCGATACCAAGACGGTCTGGCTGACGAGCAAATAAAAATATAAACTCCCGGAATGCAAAATGCGGTTCCGGTAAATAGAGAAGGGGTGTTAAACCATGAATATTTTGGTGTCAATCCCACAGGGCGACTTGTTTGATTCTTTTATTTACAAGAACACTGTGGAACGCATGCGGAAAATGGGCAATGTGGTGCTCAACGAGTCCAACGCGCATTTCACGCATGAGGAACTGTGTGAGAAAATCAAGGGCATGGACGTTGTAATTACCGGCTGGGGCTCCCCCTGCATCGATGCGGACGTGCTGCAATATGCCGATAGCCTGAAGTATGTCGCACATACCGGCGGCTCCGTCGCAAACTATGTCTGTGAAGAAGTTTATAAAAAGGGCATTACCGTTATCAGCGGCAACGAAATGTATGCTGAATCTGTGGCAGAAGGCGTTATCGCCTATATTCTGTCGTCGCTGCGGATGATACCGCGGTTTTCCCACAGGCTGAGCTACGACAAGGTATGGGAAAGTCAGGATCTGGGCCGCAATTATGCCAAGGGGCTGTTGGACCGCACGGTCGGGATCGTCAGCTACGGTACGATCTCCAAATACATTATCCCGATGCTGCAGCCGTTCCATGTGAAAATCAAGCTATATTCCAGAAAGACCATGCCGCAGGAATTTTTGGAAGAATACAATGTGGAGCAGGTATCGCTGGAAGATGTGTTCTCCACGTCAGATGTGGTTACAATCCAAACGGCTAAAAATCCGCATACGATCGGTATGATCAACAAAAAGCACCTTTCCCTGATGAAGGACGGCGCCTTGTTTGTCAATACTTCGCGCGGGCCGATCGTGGACGAGGGCGATTTGATTGCGGAAATCGAAAAGGATCGTATCTATGTGATGCTCGACGTATATAACCAGGAACCGCTTCCGCAGGACAGCCCGTTTTTAGGCCGCGAAAAGGTCCTGCTGATGCCGCATATGGCAGGGCCGACAATCGACCGTCGGGATGCGATCACAAACGCGCTCCTGACCGATATTGAAAACCATATGGCCGGCAAGCCGCTCACACTCGAAATCCCGTGGGAGCTTGCGCGTGAGATGACGCAAAACTAAACACAGGGCTGCACGGCGTTTTGTGCAGCCCTGAACTTTATAAAAAGGAGGAAGTCGGATGCTGAAAATCGGTTTCATCGGCGCGCAGAGTTTTCACGCCAAAGAATTTGCTTCTTTCGTAAATCAGTCCGGCGTCATTGACGCGCAGGTCACGCATATTTGGGGCGAGCCCGGGCAGGAGGAGCGCGTACAGCAGATCAGCCGCGAATGCGGAATCCAGACAATTTGTAAAGACTTTACAGATATGATTGGGGAAACCGACGCGGCCATGCTTCTTACCAGAAATGGCGCCGACCATGTTTCGCAGGCCAAGCCGTTTCTCGACGCGCATATTCCCATTTGGATTGATAAGCCCATTGCGCTCGATTCTGCAGACGCAGAAAAGCTGTGCTCCCTCGTACAGGAAAGCGGCCTGCCTCTGATGGGCGGGTCTACGCTCAAACACAGCAGCGATATGCAAATGCTCAAGAGCCTGATTGCCGGCTTCGAACGGATCGACTACTTTTCCTTCAGCTACTGCTCCAGCGTTGACGCGCCGACCGGCGGGGTTTCCTTTTACGGGATCCATCTTGCTGAGATTATTTGCTACTTATTCGGCGATGCGATCGAAAAAATTGTTGCAAACCAGTTTGGGAAGACGGTCACCGTTCTGCTGCAATACAGCGGCGGTATGGTCGCGAATCTAATCATGACCGACGGCGGGTATGATAACACCTACAGTATCATCGGGGGCGGGAAATACGCCGCCGGCCACATCGCCTGTCAGGACTGTTATGCAAAAGAGTTGCAGTATATGTATGATGTTATTGCCGGGCGCGCTGAGCCGCTGTCCCCTGCGCAGTTTATCGCTCCTGTAAAACTCATGGAAGACATTGTACAAGCCCTATAAACCAAAGCCCGGCATAAGCCGGGCTTGTTGTTTTAATAAAAACCCCCGGAGGTATGCCTCCGGGGGTTTCCTTATCCTTATCCTTATCCTTCTTACTCGTTCCCTACGACTTCACTGTACAGCA
>DVOF01000117.1 GCA_018713805.1 Candidatus Aphodoplasma excrementigallinarum
ACTGCCCCTGTGTTGTGGTTAAAAATTATCGTAACGTCCTGCGTGCCCGTCGCCGGAACCAGGCCCGTCAATTGCGCCGTGCTCTCAGCAATAATCTTATCTGTATCGTTGCCGTACGCATCCTTCAAGCCCTCGCCTGTTACTTCTGCAACATACTTAGTCTCCGTTGCGCCAGGCGTTACATATATTTTATAGCTGACCCACGCAGTCTCCGAAGATGTAGCACCTATCGACTTGCCTGGAATTTTGAGCTCCCCTTGTCCAATGTTGAAAATAGTGTTTATAGTCTGCGAACCAACGCGGAACTGTATATACTCGGTCGGCCTCGTCGTCCCGTCGTCAGTAATCTTTATTTTGCCGCTGAATAGATACGTTTCGCCCGCCTGCATGGTAATAGTCTTGCGCAGGGACGGGTATTTTTCCGTTTCAGATCCCTTTATCTCCGCTACCTGCCCGGCACCGTCCGGATTTGCAACCGCGGTAAAGTTCGCTGCCTGGAATACATTCGTCCAGCCCTTCGTCTGCGTATCCAACGAAGCATTTAAGGCATAAGCTTCAAAGTCGTCCTCAAAGATAAGGTCAACCGGCTCCTCATATACCGGGGCAAAAGTCGTGCCGCCGTCCTGCAGCACTGCCGGGCTCCAGGAACCTACAAGCCCTTCCTTCTCCGGTACTACCAGCGCGTCAATCGTGCCGGTTGCCGGGACGCTGTTTGCACCAAGATACGTACCCTCGGTCGGAACCGCCGTGCCGACTACGTCGCTGCCATACTTAACGGTCGCCAGCGTATCGCCGCCCTCAGAGGTAAATACCGCATCGTACAGCGGGCTCATTTCCGCCTCTGCCTCTTCGATCGTCTTCGCCACGTTCGTGTCGATCAGGATTACCTTATCAACGAACGCACCGCCTTCACGGCCCAAAATACGAAGTGTCGCAGAGCCGTCCTCCGGAATTGTAATTGTATTGTCGCCCTCTACCCAGTTGAGCGCTACCATAGCCTGTTCGGCAACCGGCGAAACCGACTGTGCCGGAGCCAGGAACATAAGGCCGCTGTCAGGGCTGCACGCCGCTTCATCATATACGAAATAGAAGCTGTCTTTGCTGTTGCTGCCATAGCCCGAACCCTTTACATAAACATTATATGTGCCAGGCATATACTCGTCGCTCGAGAGCGTCCAGGTATAACCAAGGTTCTTGCCGTCGCCGTTGAGAACATAGTCACTGTTCCGATTGCCGGAGCTGCCTACGCCGCCAATTACGAAACCGTCAGCATAATCATACGTTGCGCTGCCCGACTCGAGAACCGCCGTCTTCATTTCTATACCCGAGCTTGCCGACTGAGGTGCGCCATTATCCTCATCGAGTACATACATACCCTTGTCGATTGTAAAGTTAACCGTAAAGGTACCCTTCGCCGCGCCCGTGTCCTCCGGCGTTACCGTGATGACAACCGTTGCGCCGCTTGTTACGTCAACAACGCCGTTTTCAACCGGCGTGTCGTCTGCAAGCGCCATTGTATAAGTTGCGTTTGCGTTCGCCGGCGCAGCAGCAAGCGTTACCGAAGTCGTACCGTTCGGGAGGATAACATTGTAGTTGCCGCCCTCGTCCGCCGGTGTAAAGCCAGAAACAGTTACCGGGTCTTCACCGTTAATTGCATACGTCAGTGTCGCAAGCTTTATATTCGTCGATGCAACTGCGTCGCCGATTACGATCGTGATCGGATAATCCGCAGTCGTCGTACCATTTTCCGCCGTTACCCGGACGGTAGCCGCCGTTTCCTGGCCTGCAATTGCAACCGAGTTGTCCGCGCTCAAAACGCCGCCGACATAAACTTCCGCCTTTGCGCCCTGCGCGATGGTCGGAACAGCCTTCAGCGTTACGCTTGGCGTGCCTTCCGGTACGTAAATCCGATATCCGTCCGCAGGTGCCGCAGCGCCCGGTACGAAGTCGGTCACGTCTCTCGTTACGCCGTCAGCCGTGTACTGCAGCGTCTGGAGCGTCGCGTCATTAGACGGACCATATACAACCTCGATATCGTCCATATTTACGCTTGACGTGCCGCCAGCATCCAGGCCGCCCGTATTAAACATAAGCGGGAGATCGTTATTAAGGTTCAGTACAGACAGGCTGCCCGTTCTTGTGCTTGTCAGCGACGGAACCAGCGCGCCGGAAGAATCCTTCAGGCCGTCGCCCGTAATCGTCGCGGTGATTGTTGCATTACCCGCTCCATCATAGGTCACCGAAAGCGTGTACTCGAACCATGTGCCAAAGTTTACGCCGCCGCCAAACGACTGCCCAAACAAGCTGACATTGCTGTTCGATACGCCCAGGACACTAACCTGTGCTTGGAGGCTCCGCCGGAACTGCACCGAGAGAGACGGACTGGACGAACCCTGCTGGAGCATGCCCCTGCCGCTGATTTCAATCACTCTGCCAAGATCAAGGCCGGTTAAAGTTGTGTCCAGACGCGGGAACTGCTGATCAGCCGTGCCGAAGATGGATACATATGTATTGCCATCCCCTTCATCAATCAGGGACATGTTGTCGAGATAGCCGCTTGCAGTGGTCCAGATATGCGCGTCCATCGCACCGCTATAGCTCTCAAAATCGTCAGAGAATATTCCATTTGCGGTCGTATAGCCGTCAATCAGATTAATGGTATACTCTTTTTCCGTTCCAGCCGCCGAGGTCAGCTTGACCGTATTGCTGCCAATGACAAACTCATCCGGCATCTCAACCTTTGTCGAGTTGTCAGCTACGATGAACTCAAACTCCGGAATCGGATCTGTCTTTGTGATCGTGAGGTCATAGTTCGTCGTCGCGGGATTAAAGTCCTTCCAAACGTCGCCGTCCTTCTTTACCGCAACAACGTCAAGGTTGTCGGAAGGAAGCGACGCAACCGGAGCCAGCGCCTTACCGCCGACCAGCGCCGTCCAAACAAACGCCTTTACGACCGTTCTGTCATAGGACGAACCGTCCGCAGCCGTCGCCAGGTCCTTCTTCACACCGTCGAGCGACGCGCTGACCGTTACGTCCTGCGCATTGCCGGCAATATCCTGCTGCTGGTATGTAACGTCCGTCAATACGTCGTCAACAAATTTGCCCACCCATAACACTACGGATGAAGCTCTTGACGAGTTGTTGCTTACCGCCACAGACGCGGTCACCGTGGATTCGCTTTCCGGCAAATCCGAAATCACGCCCGTGCTGTCCGAAAAACTAACATAAGAAGCAACCAACGCGTCCGCGCTGGATGCCGCTGATGCAGTCGTGGACATTGTGCCAAGCGCCATGAGCAAGCAAAGCGCCAAACACATATACTTTTTGAACATGAAGATTCCCCCTCGTTCTTAATGATTTACAAACCTGCATATGTAAAAGCCGCGCAGCATTTGCTGCAAAGCGGCAGAACAAAAAACACCGTGCCCGTCCCCTGCCGGCAAATTGTAAGGCTGTGTACGGGCTAAACT
>DVOF01000118.1 GCA_018713805.1 Candidatus Aphodoplasma excrementigallinarum
GCCCACGAAACGTGCCGTGGGCTTTCCCATTCCATTTTACCAGAACAAAACGTCGCCGCCGCGCAGCTTATAAAGCGCCTCCGCAAAATAGAAGTCGCCGTAAATGATCGGGATATGTTTGCCCTTCTCCGGCGCATGGTACGCCTCCGTGCCCATCAGGAGTACCGGGTCCGTCTCCGGGTTAAAGTCGCCGAACTGCTCGCCCATGGCCCGGAGCATTTTAACCGCCGCATTCATGTAAATATTGCTCTCATATTCGCCGACATTCTTGGCAATCTCGATCAGGCCGCACGCCGCAATCGCGCCCGCGGTCGAGTCATAGAGCACCGGCTCGTCCGGGCTTCTGAAGTCGCAGCGCGGCAGATAGTCGTCGCATACGCAGGAGATGAAGTAGTTCGCCACGCGCTTCGCCGTGTCGAGGTACTCTTTCTTGCCCGTGTGGATATAGCTGAGCACAAAGCCATAGAGCGCCCAGCTCACGCCGCGCGACCACGACGAGCCGACCTCGTAGCCCTGCCCGCCGAGCGTTTCGAGCACTTCGCCGGTATAGTGGTCGTGTACAACGATGTGGTTGACGCTGCCATCCGGGCGCACATGGTCGCGCATTGCCATGTCCGCGTGCGCCTCCGCCATAAAGCGGTAGCGCGGGTCGCCCGTTTCTTTGCTCGCCCAGTAGAGAAGCGGGATGTTCATCATCGTGTCGATGATCGTCCAGCCGTACTTATCCTCGTTCCACGCGCGCAGAAACCCGCCGCCGATGTTGTAGCGCGCGGCCAGCATGTTCGCCGCATAGAGCGTGCGCGTGCGCGACGCCTCCCCGCCGAACAGGCGGTAGTCCATCCCGCTCGAAATGTGCCACATAAAGCCTACGTCGTGGTGCAGGCCGTTAAAGTCCTTAAACGCCGCGTCGAGGAGCTTCTCCCCGTTCTGCGCAACCTCTTTGTAGGTATCGTCCTTCGTCCCGCAGTACATCACCCACATCAACCCGGGCCAGAACCCGTTCGTCCACCACGATGGGCGCGTCTTCATCTGGTCGTCGTGTACGCCGTCCACCGCCGTGTAGGGGATTTTGTCCTTCGACCGCTGCGAAACAACCTTTAGCTTTTTGTCCAGCTTGTCCCACGTCTCGTCAATCCACTGCCTGTTTTCCTCCAAAATGCCTTTCATATTGCTTTCCTCCTGTATACGTATCGAATCTTTTTCATCAAACTATCTGCCGCACGGGTTTGCCACGCAGACACAGTTAAATTTTACTATGTTCGCGCCGCGCTGTCAATCCTTTCTTTCCCAAAGCGCGGCACAAAATAAAAAAGAGAGGGTTCCCCTCTCTTTTTACCGTTTATTGCAAGTCCTCCGCGCTCACCAGCACGTTGCGCGGCTTGCTCCCGTCCGCGCCACTGATAATGCCGCGCGCCTCCATCTGGTCGATAATACGGCCCGCGCGTGCATAGCCCACGCCAAGCCGGCGCTGTACCATGGAGGTCGATATGCTCCCGGACGCGACCGCAATCTCGATCGCCTTCGGCAATAGTTCGTCACAGTCCGCGTCGTCCGGCTCCACGCCGACCGTCGCATTGATTTTATCCTTGATATCCTCATCATAGCTCGCTTCAGAGGTATCCTTGATAAATTCGACGACGCGCTCCACCTCTTTATCCGAGATGAACGCGCCCTGAATCCGCGTCGGCTTCGACGCGCCCATCGGCATAAACAGCATGTCGCCCTTGCCTAAAAGCTTTTCCGCGCCCGCGCTGTCCAAAATCGTCCGGCTGTCAATATGGCTCGACACCGCAAATGCGATACGCGACGGGATATTGGCCTTGATGACGCCCGTGATGACGTTGACGCTCGGCCGCTGCGTCGCAATAATCAGGTGCATACCCGCCGCGCGCGCCATTTGCGCAAGGCGGCAGATCGAATCCTCAATTTCCTTCGGCGCGACCATCATCAAATCGGACAGCTCGTCAATGATGATCACGATTTGTGGCAGCTTTTCCTCGCCGTCAAGCTCGAGCACTTCATTGTAGCCCGCCAGGTCGCGTACGCCGTTTTCTGCGAACAGATTGTAGCGGCGCGTCATCTCGCTCACTGCCCAGCCGAGCGCGCCCGACGCCTTCTTCGGGTCGGTCACAACCGGAACGAGCAGGTGCGGAATGCCGTTGTACACGCCAAGCTCCACCACCTTCGGGTCAACCATCATCAGCTTAACCTCGTTCGGGTCGGCCTTATATAAAATACTTGTAATAATCGAGTTGATGCAGACCGACTTACCCGAGCCGGTCGCCCCGGCAATCAGCACATGCGGCATCTTTGCAATGTCGCCGATGATCGCCTTGCCCGTAATGTCCATCCCAAGCGCGACGGAAAGCTTTGACGGCGCGTTTTTAAACTCGTCCGATTCAATGACGTCGCGCAGGGCAACGCTTGTCACTTCCTTGTTCGGGACTTCGATCCCGATGGCCGCCTTGCCGGGGATCGGCGCCTCAATCCGCACCGCAGACGCGGCAAGGTTTAATGCAATGTCGTCGGACAAATTCGTAATCTTGCTGACCTTTACGCCGACGCTCGGCTGCAACTCATAGCGCGTAACCGTCGGCCCGCGACTCACCTGCAAAAGCTTGACCTCCACGCCGAAGCTCTTGAGCGTTTCGACGAGCTTGACTGCCGTTTCGCGCAGCTCTTCACGCGAGTCTGCGCCCTTTTTACTTTTCCCCGGCGCGAGCAGCGTCGTGGGCGGGAATTTGTACGAGATCGGAATCGCTTTCATGTTTTCGTCGAGCTGCCCGCGCAGGTCTGCCTCCTGCTCGGCAGTAAGGCGCTCGACCCGCTTTGGCTTGTCAGAGCGCGGCTCCGCCGCCTCCGGCTCGGGTGTAGGCGCGCCGTACGGCTCGCCCCCGGTGGCCTCAGCCTCAAAAGGCGGCAGCGCCTCGTCCTCTCCCAAAAGCTCGGACGCAGGAATCACCTCTTCCGGCTCCGGCGCGCTCATCTTTTTTGCGATCGCGTCGAACACCGGGATGTCAAACTCCACATCTGCCCCCGGCTCAGCCGGCGTGCTGCTCCCCGCAAGTGGTTCCTCTATAATTTCCGGCTCCTTTTTCTTCTTTTTCCGGCTCTTCGTTTCCTTTTCAAATATCTCGCCCGTGTCCGTGTCCACATCAAAGTCTATCGTCTTCTGCACGAGCGGGCGCAGCCGCTCATCCGCCGCATCCACGGCCGAGTTTACGGCGCGGCGCGCACGGCGGCCAATCTCATACGATTCCTCGGCGCGGATTTCCTGCGCCTCGCGCTGCGCACCCTTGAAAAAGCCAACCAAAATACGCACCGGCGACAGCTTGATCAAAAACATAAGCAGTACAAGCGTCAGCGTAATAAAGATGATTGCACAAATCCACTTCCCGACCGCGCCGATCAACGGGTTGGCGATCATGGCGCCGAGCAGGCCGCCGCCCGTGCCGGTCCTGTTCGCCATCTCAAACGCCTCAAACAGGCTGCTGTTCGTTCCATTTGTCCCAAAGGTCTGCCACAGGATGCTGACGCACAGCATAATCAATATTGACAAAGACAGCTTCAGATACAACCGGTTATAGTCACGCCGCACCATCAAGTATACGGCGCACCCAATCACAAAGACCGGTATGGCCATCGCCGCATAGCCGAACAGCCCCACAAGCACATAGCGGACTGCGTCGCCGACGTAGCCGCCATAGGGCGTGTAAAGACATACGCCAAACAGCAGGCCCAGCGCAATGATCAGGATGCCCGACAGCTCAAAGTAGCGCGCCGGTTCAGCCTGCTTCGCCGACCCACGCGCAGAGGTAGATTTTGCCGTATTCTTTTTCCTGCTTGTCCCGCTCTTTGCCGCGCCCGCGCGGCGCGGCGGCGTTTTTTTGTTTGCTGCCTGCCGTGGCATTCCTTCACCCTCTTATTTTTTGTATCCCTGTGTTCCTTCCTGCTTCAAAAACCAGACCGCCTGCTTTTCCCCATTGCCGCCGTCGTCGTCATACGCAACGAACACCGCCTCGATCTGCTTTCCGCGTTCTTCTATATCTGTGATTCCTTCAAATATCTGATCGACCGCGTCATAGGTCGACTCGACCAGCATGTCGCGGCCTGCCGGCGCATACGAGCGCAGGACGTGGGTATAGCTTTTCACATAGCCGCCTTCAATCTCCATGCGGACCGCATTGCTTCCTGCATATGCGCCGCCCAGCATCACCGGGGTTCCCTGATGCATATAGTCGAAGGTAACGACATAGCTTCCTTCGTTTTCTTCAAAGCCGCTTAGGTACAGCTTTGTCCCTTCCCCGCTAGAAATCGCATTCATCACGCCGACCGGGATTTGCGCCCCTTCTGTCAGGACGTCCGCCGCGGACGGCTGGCCCGCTGTGAGCCCCTCTACGGCAAGCCCTCTGCTGCCCGCAACCGTCGTATAGGTCAAAACGCCGTCCAATGTAATTTTGAGCGTAGACTGGCTCTGAACAAATGTCAGGCTCCCATCGGCGTCGGTATAACGCCGCACCGTTTTCGGATTAATGGAAAACACCCGCAAAAGCTTGTCGACCGCATAGGCGTCAATGCTCATTTCCTCAGCCTGGAATACCGGGTTTTCCGCAGTCAGGACCGGGTACTGCGCCCTTTCCTGGTTCAATACCAGATATGGCGCATAAACGGCCTCCCACGCCATCCCCGGCGGCGCATTCAGGTTATTCATGAACGAAAACTGCCGGTACGGGCTTGCATCCTCAGCCAGGATGGAAAGGTTTGTGAGCAGTTCCTCCTTATCCAGTCCCGTCGATATCTTATAAAACGCGCCTGTTTCCTCGTCCGCGGCATAGACCGACACCCCGGCAATCACGCTTTCCTCCGGCGTTATGATGAACCGGCGCACCTTCTGCGCCGTTTCAGCAAGCGGCGAGGCGGACACGCCGAGCACCTGCGAGAAGGTAGCGGAATCATAGGTCACGCCGTAATCGACATACAGCCCGCGCGTAAACAGCGCCCTCTGCCAGTCGTCCTCCGTAACCTGCGTTATGCTCCTTGCCTCCTTCGTCAGCGCATAGGTGATCGTAGCTGAGATATAGTCGTTGATCAGCTCAAAGCTCTCGCTCGATTCGTTCACGACAGCCATGACATGGTCCATATCCTTGACCGTGTAAGCCGCGAGCGTAATGGGCTCAAGCACGCTCGCCTGTCCGGCTTCCTTCTCCTGCGCGCCAAAAAAGCCCGCAACCGTTTCAAGCGCGGAAGCGCGGATATTTACAAAAAAGTTATACCCCTCCGGCCACAGCTTTTCATTGAACCATATCTGGCTCGTGAGCAGGAGGCTGCTGATAACCAAAGCAGAAAGTATCAGGCTTTTGATCCGTTCTTTTTTCATCGCAAACCCTCCTGCTTCCAGTTTACCGTTCTTTCCTTCACTTTGTCAAGAGCTTCGACCGTAAAACCCGTAAACAGACACAAATATCGCAAATTATACAATTTGCGATATTTGTTAAAGTTTTATTTACTTGTTATCAAGCGCAGCCCTTACCAGCTGAATATATCGCCGACCGAAAGGCCGTTGATCCGGTCAAGCTGGCTCTGCGACAGACGTGTGATATCAATATCGATGATCTGGCGTTCGCTGTTGTTCTCCGCGTATACGCGCATCTTGTTGCCGCCTTCTACCAACTCGATCGATACGACATAAACGCCGCTCGCGCCAATCGTACCGGAAAGCAGGTAACCGCCCTGGTATACCTTGTAGAAGTTCCCGTCATAGTTGCTCTTCCTGTAAATCGTTACGTCAACGCCGGGAACGCCCCCCGCCGTAACCGTGTATGTACGCTCCGAAGTCGTCGCGGACAGGGAAGCCGGCTTCTTAATGTAAATCAGCGAATTGGAATTGCCCGTCTCCCACTGCGACAGCGAATACGGCGCCGCAAATGCACACATGGCGCTCAGCATCGAGACAGCCATAACAGCACATACCGCCATCATGATTTTTTTCTTCATCATCTTCTCAAAAACCTCCTTATTGGATTTACCCGGCTGCCCGGGCATGCCCGTTTCATTCAAACAGTACAGAACCCCATACTGATTTTGATTCCTGTTTTTATTATACTATAGGAATATTACACTTGTGTTACAGACTGATTAATTGCATATGACATTTTACGCCTGCGGCGTCTCCGGCGGCGTAGGCGAGACGGAAGGCGGCGGAGACGGAGAACTGGAAGCCTGACCGGCTGCTGTGCTCACCATGACTTCTACGGCCGGCTCTCCCACCAGGGCGATGCCCTCCGGCAGGTCAAACTCAAGCGGCAGCGTATAGGTCCCCTCCGCGAGGCTGGAAACGTCCACCTCTGCGCTCGGCGAAAAGAGATTCAGGGCGCTTTCCGCGCCGCGGAACGTAACGGACACCGGAAGCCCCGCTGCAGTATACTGCATGCCGCTTTCCGCATTCTGGAACGTGACATTATCGACCGTAAACGTCCGGTCGACCGTCTGTTCAATGTCTATCGCAACCTCAACCTCCGTCACGGAGTAAATGTTGGTAATCCCTTCCGGGATGATGAGGCGGGCGCGTACCGTCCCGCTCCCCGTGAGGCCGGAAACGTCGATTGGCTCTGTCAATACGCTGGTTATACTGTCGATCGCTCCATCCCTGCTGCCGAGCCGCACGGTCGCCGGCGATACGATATGGGAAGCAACCACATATCCTTCCGGCAGCGTCCCGCCGTACTGCACCTCAACCGCAACGTCCTTCGTATGATAGACAGACGGAACGACGGACACCACGTCCGTATTCACCCGCAGGTTCACGTTGTCCGTCAGGTCGCTGCCGTCCGTGGCAATCAGCCTGTATTCCTGAACAATGTTCTCCCCATCGGACAGCGCCCCCGCATCCAGCGTCACTGACGCGGACTGCACGCGCCCCACAACCGAGGCAGGACCCGATACGGTAATCGTTTCCGGAGATACGCTCGCCTGTACGGAAGTAGACGGTTCGCGCGGGCTGCCGGAATACTTGACCTCGACGGGCACCTCAACCTGTCTCAGCTCTTCTACTGTAACCTGCATCGTATAAGGCCTTTTATCTGTAATGGAAACGTCGCTGACCGGCAGGTTCGTTTCAATCAAAACATTGTATTCCCCGGCGCGCAGCTCCGGCACCGTGACGGTTGCAGACACATTTCCGCTGTCTACCCGTCCGATGGACAGCCGCCGTCCCCGCACCGTAATATCGACCGTCGGCTCCCGCTCGCTCTTCAAAATGACGAGCCCCTGGCTTTCCAGCTCGGCCTCATTTGCGTATGATACTGTGATTCCCGTAACCGTTTTTGTGCTTTCCGGGTTCTGGTTGTAAACCACAAACGCCCAGAGCAAAATGGCTATCAAAACGGAATAAATCCGGAAGGCGGTGTCGCTGCTGAATGCTTTTTTCATTTCGACGCCCCCTTCCAGAAGGTGAACTTATCCTTGTCGATGATTTTCGTGTCGGACTTGAGCGTTTTATAGAGCGCCTTTTTGAGCGACTCGACCGTCAAATTCCGCGTCAGCCCGCCGTCGAGCGCAATCGAAATCTTGCCCGTCTCCTCGCTTACGACGATAACGACCGCGTCGGAATTTTCCGACAGGCCGATCGCCGCGCGGTGGCGCGTTCCGAGCTCCTTTGACAGGTCGTTGTTATGCGTCAGCGGCAGGAAGCACGCCGCCGCAAGGATTTTGTTCGACCCAATCACGACCGCACCGTCGTGCAGGGGCGTGTTCGGCACAAATATATTAATTAGAAGCTCCGCGCTGATTTTTGAATTGAGCTCCGTCCCGGTCTTGATGATGTCGCCCAGCTTGGTGAGCCGCTCCATACAGATGAGCGCGCCGACCTTGTTTTTGGCAAGGTTGTCGACCGCACGCGCTACCTCCTCGACCGTGCTCTCCACAACCTCCTCCCGGTTGTTGAAGCTGAGCAGCCGCCCGGCCGTGCCGCGCCCCATCCGCTCCAGACCGCGCCGCAGCTCCGGCTGGAAGATGATCAGCAGCGCAAAAAAACCGAGCTGCATGGTGTTTTCCAAAATATACTGCATCGTATTAAAGCCCAGCCACGAACTGAGCTGCAGCATGATGATCAGGATCAGGATGCCCTTGATGAGCTGCTCGGCCCGCGTTTCCCGGACAAGGCGGAATGCCTGATAGACGATGAACGCAACGATTGCGATATCGACAATGTCGGCGAACCGGACCGTTGACATGAACCGCCCAAAGTTCTCCATAAAATCCGCTATCATATTTTGCGCCATCCGTCTCGCCCCCCTTAAAACCGGCCGGAATCAAAACCTAAAATTATTATACAACGAAAACGGTTCCATTACCAGCCCTTTTTTATTTTTTGGACCATCTTTTTTTGCATTTTCGGCGCTAAGCTTCCAGCAATTGCATAAAACGTAAAAATTCCTTGCATAGATGGGGCTTTTGTAGTAAAATAATTCATATATTTGTGCAAACTGGCACAGCCTATGGAGGTACAGGATGAAAGCAAACATTATCCCCAGAATTGCGGCGATCCACGACCTGTCCGGCTTCGGGCGCTGTTCGCTGTCCGTCATTATCCCCACGCTTTCCGCAATGGGGATGCAGGTCTGCCCGTTCCCGACCGCGGTGCTCTCGACGCACACGGGCGGCTTTGAGGGCTACACGTTTGTCGACCTGACGGACACGATGGAGGCGTATGCGTCGCACTGGAAGTCGCTTGGGATTACGTTCGACTGCATCTATTCCGGGTTTTTGGGGTCGCAGCGGCAGATCGACATCATCCTGTCCTTTATCGACGAGTTCCAGACCGACCGTACGCTCGTGGTGGTCGACCCGGTTTTCGCCGACAACGGCGCGCTCTATACGACCTTTACGGCGGATTTTGTCCCGCATATGCGGCGGCTGGTCCGGCGCGCGCAGGTCATTACGCCCAACATCACTGAGGCTTCTTACCTGCTCGGGCGCGCGCTGAAGGACTGCTACAGCGCCGTCGAGGCAAAAGAGTGGCTGCGCGCCCTGTCGGAGATGGGGCCGGAAACGGTCGTCATCACCAGCATGCCCATGGCGGACACAAAGAGCTGCTGCGTCGCCTACAATGCGGAGGACGGGCGGTTCTGGAAAGTATCGTGCGACTATGTGCCGGCCGAGTATCCCGGCACGGGCGACATCTTCACAAGCGTGCTGACCGGCGCGCTTTTAGAGGGCGACAGCCTCCCGGTCGCGGTCGACCGCGCGGTGATTTTTGTTTCCATGGCGATCCGGACGACGTTTGGATACAGCACCAACGCGCGCGACGGCGTCGTGCTGGAAAAGGTCTTGCACACGCTCGGCAAAATGCCGGACGAGATTCGTTACGAGCTGCTCTGAGGGGGGCGGCTAACATTTGAAAAAGGGGACTTCCGTGTTATGAAAATTTCTGTGAAAAAATTAGTAGCCGGCGCGCTGATGGCGGCGCTGTGCTGCATTGCAACCATGGTGATCCAGATACCGCTCCCGGTCGGCGGGTACGTCCACCCCGGCGACATGGCGGTGTTTCTGTGCGCGTTTATCCCGGGCGGATGGGTCGGCGCGTTTGCTGCGGGGCTTGGCTCCTGCCTGGCGGACATATTTACAGGCTATGCGTTTTACGCGCTGCCGACATTCATCATCAAAGCGCTGATGGCGCTTACCGTTTATTATATCGTGCGCAACAAAAACCCGCTCAGCTTTTATACCATTCTGGCAACGGTCATCGGCGCGCTGGTCATGATGGTCGGCTACTTCATTGTCGACTATGTGATCCTCGGTTCCGTGGAGGGCGGCGTTGTCATGGCGCTGTTCGGGAGCTGGGCGCAGGGGGCCTTTGGCGTGGTTGCCTCCTATATCATCCTGATACCGCTTGCAAAGTCGGGCCTGCTCAAAAAGTACCACAATATGAAATAAGGATGGAACGATTCCGTACATAATAGAAGGGATGTCTGATATGGCTATCGTATACCTTTGTCTGGCGCTTTTTCTCCTGCTGTTTGTACTCGTATATTATTCGTCGCTCAAACCGGCGCTGACTAAGCCGCTCACGGCAAAGAAAAATTATTCGCCGTTTGTGCTGGTTCTGCTCCTTGCGGCAGCGGTGCGCCTCGTGGTCGCGTACTCCTTTGAAGGCTACGCGGCGGACATCGCCTGCTTCAAAAGCTGGGCGGTCCTGGCCTACGAGGGCGGGCTGCAAAACTTTTATCTCTCCGACGTCTTTGCGGACTATCCGCCCGGCTATATCTACATGCTGTGGCTGCTCGGCGCGCTCCGGTCGTGGTTCCATATCGCACAGGATTCGACGCTGTTTACGCTGATGATCAAGCTGCCGACCATTATCTGCGACCTGCTGGCAGGGTGGCTGATTTACCGCTTGGTGCACAAGCGCGGTAATAACACGCTTGCTCTGTGCCTGTCGTTTTTGTACCTAATCAACCCGGCGGTTATCATAAACTCCTCCGCGTGGGGGCAGGTCGACAGCGTATTCACGCTTTTTGTTGTCCTGTATATTTACTATATTTCTGAGAAAAAGCTCCTGCCCGCTTGTATCTTCTTTGCAATCGGCATTCTTATCAAGCCGCAGGCGCTCATCTTTACGCCAATTCTGCTTTTGTATCTGTACCAGATGCTGTTTCTGGGCAGCGACTGGAAACAGGCGCTTAAGGAAATCGGCATTGCGGCGGCATCCAGCCTCGGGCTGCTCTTTGTGCTCATGCTGCCGTTTGCAAAAAACTTGAACTTCATGCCGGTCATCAACCAGTATATCGAAACGCTGGCCTCGTATCCGTATGCGTCGGTCAACGCGTACAACTTCTTTGCCCTTGTGGGCGGTATCTGGCGGGACAGCAATATGCCGTTTTTGTTCCTGTCCTATAACACCTGGTCGACCATCTTCATTATCGGCATTGTGATAACGTGCGTATATCTTTTCATCAAGCAAAAGGGGAAAACGAACCTGTTTGCGCTTGCGGCCTTTATCATCATCGCCATGTTCACCATGGCGGCAAAAATGCACGAACGCTACGTGTTCCCCGCGCTGTGCCTGCTTGCCTGCGCGTTTGCGTATAAGCGGGACACCCGCTACCTCGGCGTGTTCGCCATACTGAGCGCCGGGCAGCTTTTAAATACGGCCATGACGCTGCACCAGAGCGTCCAGTTCAACACGACTTCCGCGCCGGAGGGTGCGTTCGTGCCGATCGTCTGCCTCATCAACATTGCGGCGTTCGTCTATATGGTCTATATCCTGTTCCACGAAAAAAAGGAGACGGCGTCCATGCCCGCACCGAAAAAGCAAATCAAAAAAACAAATCCCGTAAAAGAGTTCCATCTCATGACCTCCGCGCCGAAAATGCGGCTGACGCGCATCGACGCCATCATCATGGCGGCGGTCACGCTCGTTTACGCCGCTGTCGCGCTGTTTAATCTGGGCGACATGGCTGCGCCGGAGACAAAGTGGGACAGCTTAAACCGTGGCGACGGCTTCCGGGTCGAGTTTGCAGCGGGGACGTACGTGGAAAATATGGAGTGGTTCACCGGCTCGTATGAGGAGCGCAACGTGACCGTCCGCGTCGGTGCGCATACCGACAGCGGCACACAGGTGCAAACCTACGAAAAGAGCCTTGGCTCGGTCTTCTGCTGGCACAGCGAGGCGATTGCCGCTGCGGTAGACTATATCGAGCTGGAAACGCTCGACTACGATACGGCGATCCAGGAGATTGCCTTTACTGACGCCGACGGCGGCCTGGTTACGCCGGTTTCCGTTACGCCCATCGGCACAGACTGCGGCGTGGCGAACTTAATGGACGAGCAGGCGCTCGTCCCGGCGGAGTTCTCCTACAAAAACTCCACCTACTTTGACGAGATTTACCACGCAAGGACTGCGTACGAATATATAAACGGCCTCACCCCGTATGAAAACACGCACCCGCCGCTCGGGAAGGTGCTGATCTCGCTCGGGATATTGGTCTTTGGGATGAACCCGTTCGGGTGGCGCATTGTCGGTACGCTGTTTGGCGTCGCCATGCTGCCGTGCATTTATTTGTTTGCGAAAAAGATGTTTAAGAGCACGCCCGTGGCAAGCATTGCCATCGTGCTGTTTGCGGCGGACTTCATGCACTTTGCGCAGACGCGCATTGCCACGATCGACGTGTATATCACCTTCTTCATCATCCTGATGTACTATTTTATGTACGACTATACGCAGAAGAGCTTTTACGACACGCCGTTTGCCAGGACGCTCGTGCCGCTCGGCCTGAGCGGGCTGTGCATGGGGCTTGGTATCGCGTCGAAATGGACGGGCATCTACGCCGGGATCGGACTTGCGGTGCTGTTCTTCATTTCGTTCGGGCGGCGGATCTACGAATATAGAAAGGTAATGCGCGACCCGCGTGCGACAAAGGAGCAGCGCGACGCGGTTGCACCGTGTAAAAAGTACTGCACATACACCATCCTGTGGTGCCTCGTGTTCTTCGTCGCGGTGCCGGCAGTCATCTACGCGCTGTCGTACATCCCGTACCTGCGCGCGCCCGGCATGGAGGGCTTCAAGAGTATCATAGACAACCAGACATCCATGTTCTCGTACCACTCGCAGCTCACGGACAGCCATCCGTTCTCGTCGCCGTGGTATGAGTGGCCGATCATCGCGCGGCCGATCTGGTACTATTCGGGCGAGTTGGAGGGTGCGACGCGCATGAGCATCGCCTCGTTCGGCAACCCGTTTATCTGGTGGCTCGGTATCGGTGCGTTTGTGTACTGTATGTATAAACTGTTCAAAGATAAGAGCTACAGCGCGCTGTTTTTGATCATCGGCTATTTGTCGCAGTATCTGCCCTGGGTCGGCGTGACGCGCGTCGTATTCATTTACCATTACTTCACCTGCGTGCCGTTCATCATTTTGATGCTGTGCTACGTGGCGCGCGACGCGCTCGCACGCAGCCACACTGCGGCGTATACGTGGCGCGGTTTGACGGTAAAGTATAACACGACCGCCGTTTTGCTTTGCGCCTACTGTCTGATCTGTGTGCTGGCATTCTGCTCGTTTTATCCGGTTCTTTCCGGTATGGAGGTCAGCACCACATACATTGACAGTCTGAAATGGTTTGAAAGCTGGGTATTTTAAACGTATAACCTGAAAGGAAGGGGACAACAAATGATCCGTTACAGCATCATTGTACCGCTCTACAACGAAGAGCTTGTCATCGAGGAAACGTACAAACGGCTCACTGAGGTCATGCAGAGCACCAAAGAACCCTATGAGCTCGTCTTTGTCAACGACGGCAGCCGCGACAAGACGGAGCAGCTCGCAAAAGAAATCCTTGCACGCGACAAGCATGTCTGCCTGATCAACTTCTCGCGCAATTTCGGCCATCAGACGGCGATCACCGCAGGGATGGACAACGCGCGCGGGCAGGCCGTCGTCGTGATTGACGCCGACTTACAGGACCCGCCGGAGGTCATCTTGCAGATGATTGAAAAGTGGAAGCAGGGCTATGACGTAGTCTATGGGAAGCGCCTGGCCCGCAAGGGCGAAACGGCGTTCAAAAAGGTGACGGCAAAGGTGTTCTACCGCTTTTTGTCCTCCATGACGAACATCGACATCCCAACCGACACGGGCGACTTCCGCCTGATCGACCGCAAGGTATGCGACGCGATGAAAACCATCGAGGAAAAAAACCGCTACATCCGCGGGCTTGTGAGCTGGGTCGGCTTTAAACAGACAAGTGTCGAGTACGTGCGCGAGGAACGCTTTGCCGGCGAAACAAAATACCCGCTCAAAAAGATGCTCAAGTTCGCGTCCGACGCAATCACCTCTTTTTCGGACAAGCCGCTGCGTATTGCGGCGTATCTGGGCAATGCGATTTCGCTCGTCAGCTTTTTGTATCTGCTCTACGTCGTCATCCGCAAGCTGACCGTGGGCGACTTCGGCGAGGGATGGGCCTCTATCGTCGCAATCAGCCTGTTTTTCAACGGCGTGGTGCTGATCGTTTTGGGCATTATCGGCGAATACATCGGGCGAATCTACGACGAATGCAAGAACCGCCCGCTCTACATTATTGATGAAAAGATAGGATTTGAGGAACGCAATGACGTGGAAAAACAGTAAAAACCTGAAGGATATGGTCGTCCAGCTCATAAAATTCTGTGGCGTGGGCGTCATCAATACGGCGGTCGATTTCGGCCTTTTTCAGCTACTCATCATGATTGGGCCGGAGGAGAGCGCATTCCCACAGTATAAATACATAGCGCAGACGATCTCGTATGTGCTGGCTGTGCTGTGCAGTTATCTCCTAAACCGGCACTTTACCTTTAAGGCCGGCGGACAGAAGGCAGTCGCCTCCGCCATTAAGATGTATATCCAGAGCGGTATCGTCT
>DVOF01000119.1 GCA_018713805.1 Candidatus Aphodoplasma excrementigallinarum
CCTTTTATTCATATAATACAGTATAATGATGCCATATTTATGGCGTTTTTTATTTTGCCTGCTTACACCCATCCCGGACAGGGCATTCGCCGCAGCGCGGGCTGCGCGCTGTGCAGAATTCGCGCCCGAGCAGGACGAGCTGGTGACAAAACTTTGCGCTGTACGCCGGCGGGACGATCTTCCACAGGTCCATTTCAATTTTCACGGGGTCGGTGTTTTTCGTCAGCCCCATGCGGTATGTAAGGCGTTTGCAGTGCGTGTCCACGACAATGGCCGGCCGCTTATACACGTCGCCGATAATTAGGTTGGCAATCTTGCGCCCCACGCCGGGCAGCGTCACCAAATCGTCGATGTTATCCGGCACCTTGCCGCCGTATACCTCACAGATACGCTTTGCCGAACCGATAATGTTCTTTGCCTTGTGGTTGTAAAAGCCCGTGGAGCGGATGTAGTCCATCAGCTCGGTTTCATCCGCCTCCGCGCAGTCGTACACAGTCGGGTAACGCGCAAACAGCGCGGGCGTGACCATGTTGACGCGTTTATCGGTACATTGGGTCGCCAAAATGGCGGAAACGAGGAGCTGCCACGGGTCGCGGAACTCGAGCGAGCAGTCCGCGTCGGGATATGTGCGTTCCAGCCCCTGCGTAATGCGGGCAAGCCGTTCCTGTTTTGTCATGGGAAATCATCCTTTCGGTGGGTATAGTTCGAGCGTGAGCCAAAGGGAAAACGCCCGGTTTTGCCTTTCACAGTATGGGGACAGGCGATACACTTCGATTTCAAGCCCCGCGCGCGGCCTGCGGCCCTGCAAGTTAAGTGCGCTGCGCGCCTGTGCACGCATCTGGGGCATTATGTCGCCGGCGTATGCTTCGCCTGCACTTGTAAAAACGGCGTACTGACCGGCAGGTATCGTCATTTGCGGCGTGCCGCCGCCTTCTTCCCGGCGTGCTATGACATATCTTCTGCCGTCCCAGATGCCGTACCATGTGCCAAAGCCGGCCTTGTCCGTCGCTTCGCAGACAGCGTCCGAGGTCCATAGCGCCTCGGCCTGAAGAAACCGTTCCTCTGGCGAAGCTGCCTGCACTTCTGCAAAAACTTGCAGCGGGATTGCGTTTGTGTTTACCAGTTTGTACTCCATATCGGTCGCCCCTTTTACAAAAATGTGAAAGGAGGCCGGCAGAAAGAGCGTCAATGCGGCGCCGCTGCTGCGCGTCGCGGCCGGCGCGATGCCGTGCTGCTTTTTAAACGCGCGGCAGAATGCGTCCGTGCTCTGGTAGCCGTACTTGAGCGCTATATCGATCACCTTTGTCCCCGGCGTCCGCAGCTCAAGTGCGGCGCAGGTCAGCCGCCTGCGCCGGATATACTCGGACAACGGCATGGACGCAACGTGGCGGAACAGCCGCCGCAACCCGTCCGGCGTACACAGCGTTATGCGCGCCAGCGCGTCGATGTCGATTGTGCCGCATAGGTGCTCCTCGATATATGCCATTGCAGCGTTTAAACGGTCCAGAAATTCCATCGGCCTCACCCTCCACCCAAAGTATAGCAGGTTATACCGGGCTGTGCCCTGCATTTTTAAAACGGAATTTTCCGCCTACTGCCGCCGCACGAGCCGCTTTACGCCCTGCACGGCAAACGTGCCGACTGCGACGGCCATTGCCATTGCGCCGATGATGAGGACGGTACGTACGCCGGTCTGCGCGCCGGCCTGGAAGTCGCCGAAAACGAGAAGGCTCACCGTCCTATAGAGGTCGAGCCCCGGTACGAGCACAAAGATGGACGTGCTCAGGAAAACGAGCGCAGGCGACTTCCAAATGATCGCGCCCGCCTCGCTCATGAGCGAGATGCCCAGCGTCGCGGCAAAAAAGCACAGTAGCTCCGGCAGGGCAAGGAGCGTGAGCGCGGAGTAGAGCGCGTAGCCCAGCGTTCCAATCGCGCCGCAGACAGCAATCAGCCTGCGCGGCGCGCGGAACAAATATGCAAACGCGCATACGCCCGCAAAGCAAAATGGAAGGTGCAGCAAAAGCTCCGTCACAGCGCACCTCCAATCCACCCATAGCACCACAATACGGCCCCGACGCCAAACGAGAGCGACAGCAGCACGACGAGCACGTCGCCAAGGCGCGCCGCGCCGGAAACGAGGTCGCCGCGCACAGAGTCGCGTATTGCGCCAATCAGCGTCATACCGGGCAGCAGGGGCAAAATGGCCGAGCCGATGATTACGCTAAGGCTGCCCGTGCCAAACATTGATATGGCAAGCACGGCCGCCAGTGCGCAGACGACGCCCCCGGCCAGGCTGGTGATAAAGTAGTACAGGTCCGCGTCGCGGAACAAGGAGCAGACGAGCTGCGACAAAAACGCGCACGCTGCCGCGGCAAAAAACTCAAACACGCCGCCGCCCATCAGCACGCTGAAACAGCCGATCGAAAAGGCGGACAGCGCCGGAGTGAGCAGGCGTCCCGTCTCCCCCTGCCCTTGCGGCGCGGAAAGCTCGCGCAGCGCGTCGGCGGGCGACATTTCTCCGCCGGCGAGCCGCCGGGCAATCTCGTTTGCGCGCGCGACTGCGCCGAGGTCCAAACGCCGCGCCCGTACCCGCGCCAGCGCGCTGTACGTCTTCCCGTCCTCCGCTGTCATATGGACGAGCACGCCCGTCGGGAGCGCAAGCACGTCGATCTCCTGCGTGCCGTACAGGCCGCAGAGCCGGCGCGCGGCCTCCTCTGCGCGGTAGGTCTCTCCCCCGTTTTCCAAAATGACGGCGGCAAGCCGCTTTGCCGCCTCAAGCAGCAGTTCCAGGTCCGTACGCGCCACGCCTCCGCCTCCTATCGTGCCAGTTTCTTTTTGTTTCTACCCTGATTATAGCAAAAAGACTTGTCAATGACAAGAATTATCAGTATAATATACTATAGTATAAACATAAATCTTAAATATATTTTAACAAAAGGAGAAAGCAGGATGTTTCATTTTGAAAAGTTACAAAAGCAGGACCCCGAGGTTTTTGCAGCCGTTGAGAAGGAAATCGGCCGCCAGCGCAGCAAGATTGAGCTGATTGCGTCGGAGAATTTCGTAAGCGAGGCGGTTATGGAGGCGAACGGCACGCCCCTGACGAATAAATACGCGGAAGGGTACCCGGGCAAGCGGTACTACGGCGGGTGCGAGTACGTCGATATCGTAGAGACGCTGGCGATCGAGCGCGCGAAGAAGATTTTCGGCGCAGACCATGCCAACGTGCAGGCACACTCCGGCGCGCAGGCGAACATGGCGGTGTTTTTTGCCATGCTGACGCCCGGCGACACGGTGCTGAGCATGAGCCTTGCGCACGGCGGGCATTTAAGCCACGGGAGCCCGGTCAACATGTCGGGCAAATACTTTAACATCGTGCCGTATGGCGTGGATGAAGTAAACAATGTAATCGACTACGATAAGGTACGCGAGCTGGCGCTGGAGCATAAGCCGAAGCTGATTCTGGCTGGTGCGAGCGCGTACCCGCGCGTAATTGATTTTGAGAAGTTTGCAGAAATCGCAAAGGAAGCCGGCGCGTACCTGATGGTGGATATGGCGCATATCGCCGGCCTCGTTGCAGCTGGGCTGCATCCCAGTCCGGTCCCGTATGCGGACTTTGTGACGACGACGACGCACAAGACGCTGCGCGGCCCGCGCGGCGGCCTGATCCTCTGCAAGGAGGAATATGCAAAGGCGATCGACAAGGCGATCTTCCCTGGTATCCAGGGCGGCCCGCTCATGCACACCATTGCGGCAAAGGCGGTCTGCTTCGGGGAGGCGCTCACCGACGAATTTAAAGCGTATCAGCAGCAGATCGTGAAAAATGCGAAGGCGCTGTCCGAGGAGCTGGTTCGCCAGGGCTTCAAGCTCGTGAGCGGGGGCACGGACAATCACCTGATGCTCGTCGATTTGACGGACATGGGCGTGACCGGCAAAGAGGCTGAGAAGATGCTTGACGACGTGTGCATCACGGTCAACAAAAACGCCATTCCGTTTGACACAAAGAGCCCGTTTATTACAAGCGGTATCCGTATCGGTACGCCGGCGGCGACGTCGCGCGGGTTTGTCGAGGAGGATATGGTCGAGATCGCAAAGCTGATTAAGATGACGATCAGCGAATTCGACACCAAGGCGGACGAGGTCCGCAGCCGCGTTGCCGCCCTGTGCGCAAAGCATCCGCTGTACGAGGAGTAAGGCCGGCGCACAGGCTGTTTGGTAAGGATTTGGAGGTACATCTATGCGCAATATGATTTCCGCTTTGACGCTTAGCCCCGCCATTGACAAAACGGTGTATATCGACGGCTTCCGGGTCGACGAGGTGAATAAGGCGCAGGGCTGCTGCCAGGTGCCCGGCTCAAAGGGCGTCAACGTCGCGCGCATTCTGGCGGCGTGCGGCGTCGAGTCCGTCTGCTTCGGCTTTATCGGCGGGGAGGGCGGCCGCTACGTGGCCGACGCGCTGCGCGCCGACGGCGTGAAAAGCGAGTTTGTCGACGTGGACTACGACATCCGCACGAACATCAAGCTGGTCGACCTGCAAAGCGGAACCTATACGGATATCAACTTCCCGGGCGGTACGCCCAGCGCGCAGAACTTAGACGCGCTGCGCGCAAAGACGCGCGTGCTGGCGCGGGAGAGCGCGCTGATTGCGCTTGGGGGCAGCGTCCCGCCCGGCGTGGACGAGCGCATCTACTACGAGCTTGCCCAGATTGCAAACGAGGAGGGCGCGCGCGTGTCGCTCGACTGCTACAATGCGCCGCTGCGCCATGCACTCCGGGCAAAGCCGCTCGTAATCAAGCCGAACTTGGAGGAACTGGAGATGACGTTCGGACAGCGGTTTGCCACGCTGGAGGCGATTATTGAAAAGGCGCAGGCGCTCTGCCGCGACGGGATCGAGAATGTGCTCGTGTCGCTGGGCGCGGACGGCGCTGTCGCGGTGTGCGGCGGCGACGTGTTCCGGCTCTATACGGACGATCTGCCGGTTTATAACACGGTCGGCGCGGGCGACGCGTTTTTGAGCGGGTTTTTATACGGCTGGAAAAACGGGATGGAGACGGTGGCGTGCCTGCGCCACTGCATATCCTTTTCACAGGCCGTTGTGTCGAGCCGGGCCGACGAGGCGAAAACGCTCGCCCAGCTTACGCGGTATGTGCCGACCGCGCGCGTCGAGCCGATCTATACCCAGGGAGGCGGACGCGGATGAAAGCGGAGAAGCTGTACCGCGAGGCGTGGCGGCTTTTAAATACGGTCACGCCGCTCTATGGCGATTGCGGGACGCTCTGCGGCGGCGCGTGCTGCGACGACGGCGGCAATGAGGACGCGGGCATGTACCTGTTCCCCGGCGAGGAGGCGATGTATACCGCCTGCCCGGCATGGATGCGCGTGGAGGAGTCGGCGTTCTGCTACGGCGCGGCGGATACAAAGGCGCTCATCGCCATGTGCGACGGGACGTGCGTGCGCGCTATGCGACCGCTTGCGTGCCGGATTTTCCCGCTTACGCCGTATAAAAAGCCGGGCCAGCCGCTGCAAATTATCATGGACCCGCGCGCAAAGGCCATGTGCCCGCTGGCGCAGGCTGCCGCGGTTTCGGATTTGGACCCGCGGTTCGTGCGGGCGGTGCGGCTGATTTTTCTCGTGCTGCTGCGCAACCGGCAGGTGGCGGAGTTTGTGGAGGAGTTGTCGTATCTGCTCGACGAACAGATGCAGTTTTACGAATAAATAAATTTAAAATAGAAGGGAGGCCGCGCCATGCAACTGATTGGTTCCTATGTGCTGCGGATGCTCCCTTTTTTGCTGTGCGCCGCGCCGGTTTACGCGCTCGTACGTTTTTTGCTGCTGCGCCGGCACAGGCGGCTTGGCAACCGGACGACGTTGTGGCACGAGGCCGGGCTTTTCGTGTTCGTCCTGTTTTTGACAGGGCTGTACTCGCAGGCGGTGGTGCCTGCGCTGCGCTTTGACACCTCAGGCATATCGGTTCCCGGCTTCTTGCAGGGGCGGGTCAACCTCGTCCCGTTTACCGTGTTTGCCGATACGTGGCGGGAGGTAGCAGAGGGGAATACGGCCTACTTTCTCATCAATTTCCTGGGCAATATCGGCATGTTTGCGCCAATCGGTTTCCTTGTGCCGCTTTTGTGGCAGGGGCTGGGCCGTACGGCGCTGGTTGGCTTCCTCTGTTCGCTGGCGATTGAGCTTTGCCAGCTTTTGCTGCCGCGCGGGACGGACGTGGACGACTTGTGGCTCAACACGCTTGGCGCGGCCCTGGGATATGGGCTGTTTTGGCTGTGCGGGCGGCTGTGGCCCGCGCTTGCGGCAAGGTTTTGGATGAAGCACCGGGCGGGAGAAGCTTTGGAAAACGAGTTGGATACAAAATAAAATGGAATGAAAAGGCGTGTAGCAGATTATGAAAGAATTGAGTACTCGGGAGGCGGTGGGAGAATGGCAGTCTGGTATCACGGCGCGAACCTGCGCCTGACCGTTTTGCGGGCGGGCAGCACGGTGACAAAGAACAAAGCGCTGGCAGAGGCGTTTTCGCACAGGCCGTCTGTCCTGTGCATGGAGGATAGCGGCGAAATCGTCCACAACGGCAGGGAGGCCGGATTCCTTTACTGTATAGACGAGCCGGCCGAAGAAGGGCGGGACGTGTACCCGCATCCGCGCTCATCCATGGAGGCGGGGCTTGAGTTTTTGACCGCGCGGCCGTTGCGGCTGCGCCTGATTGAAACTGTGCCGCCGCCGACAGAGGAGGAGGCTCAGGCCGCGGGACAGGTTATAGAAGAGCGGCTGCGCACGCAGAACAAACCATAAACCCCCATGCGGGAAGATACCGCATGGGGGCATTTATTTCTTTTTCACAATTTCAACATTGCGCAAAAGCGTCTTCCGCCCGCGCCACGCAAACGCATGGCCGCCGTATTCCGTGCGGAACGCCGCGTCGGAGCGCAGATTGTCCGGACGCAGGTCGTATAATGTGGGGCGGAATTCGTCAATGTCTGTAATGGGAACCGATTGGTTGTGCGGGCATACGTCGCTGCATATGTCGCACCCCCACGCCATGCCGGCGCGCTTGACAACAGCCTGTTCCTCCTCGGACAGCGCGCCCTTCTTTTGAAGCAGATACGACGCGCAGCGCGCTGCATCAAAACCGTGCGCAAACGCTTGTCCCGGGCACGCTTCCGCGCACCGCCCGCACCCGGCGCACCCGCCTTGCAGCGGTGCGTCTGCCGCAAGCGGCAGGTCGGTCACAATTCCGCCCAGGAAGATATACGAGCCGTACACCGGATGAATCAGCAGATGGTTACGCCCGAATATGCCGAGGCCCGCCTGGTAGGCCAGATATTTGTCGCACAGCGGCGACGTGTCGCAAAAAATATAGCGTTCAAACGCGCCGAAATCGGCTTCCAGGCGTGCGCACAGAGCGGCCAGCTTTTCTTTCACGACCGTGTGGTAGTCCGTCCCGCGCGCGTACTTTGACACGTTGCCGGGCGTGCGGCCGCAAAAGTAGTTAAAGGCGCACATGATAACGGACCTCGCGCCCGGCACAAAATCAAACGGCGAAACGCGCTGCTCCGGCGGCGCGGTGAACGGCGTATCGTACGATGAAAGAATGTCATATAACTCGGGATAGACGCGCGCTTCGCACACGCCGATGGCCGAAATGTGCAATTCTTTGGCATATTGTTTGAGTTTTTCCTTCACGGCGCGCACCTCCCTTCTGACTTTTTAGAAAACAAATTTGGCCAGAAACCACAGCGCGCTGATAAACAGTACCGTTATGGCTGCCGTCGCCGCGATAATGGAAATTATGGCGATTGCCTTTCGGGTCTCTTTGCTGAGGCCGCCTTTTTCCTGCGCTGGCACGGCTGTCACGGGCTCGCGGCCCGTGAGGATATAGTCCGCGCTGACGTCATAAATCTGCGCCAGTTTTATGACGTTGTCTACGTCGGGCTTTCCCTGGCCGGTATCACATAGTTAAAGATATTGGTATCATTCAATCAATTTTGCC